>NZ_JBCGFB010000047.1:0-43107 GCF_038752175.1 Nocardia sp. No.11
CGGCGCCGCCGCCCGCTGCCGCCGCGCCTGCGCCCGCCGCGAAGCCGAATCCCGAGTTCAAGCCGACCAGCGACAACAGTGGTCTGCCCGAACCCGAGCTGCTGTCGGTGATCGGTGGCCTGATCGCGTTGACCCTGGCCGGAACCGGTTCGGGCGCAGTGAGTTTCCAAGGTGCCGCGGCAGCCCAAGCTCGGGTGAACGCGGCGCGTGCCGAATTCTTCGGACCGAGGTCGTGAGGGGATCTTCGATGAGCAAGAGCAAGACCCAGAGCACCTCCAGGTCCTATCGCCGCGTCGCCGCCGCCGTCGACGCCGTATGCGCGGTAGCCGCCGACTCCGACGCGACCACCCTCGATGAGGTGGTCGCGGCGATCTCGCTGGAGCGTCAGCGCGAAATCGAGATCACCAGTGCGCAATTGGGCCCGGGCGTGTGCGGTCAGCGGCGGTTCTACCCGGAACGCGACATCATCGTCCTGGCCGACGCCCTGCCGAGCCGCGATCACACCCTCGCGCACGAACTGGGCCATATCGTCTTCGACCACGAGGGTGCCCCCGCGGTCGAGACCACCCTCGAGGTCAGCGACGACCTGATCGCCTACATGCTCAGCCAGCGCGCCCACGCGCAGATCGTCGACGACGGCGCCGACGATCTCGCCGAGTGGGAGGCCGAGACCTTCGCGGCCATGCTCATGACCCGGCTGCGCGTATTCAACAACCGGGGCGCAGGCGTCTCGGTCCTTCGATTCGATGAGGCACTCGGATGACACTCTGGTTGACAGCCCTGCTGGTCTGGGTTGCCGCGGGTGCGCGAGTGGGGCGCGTGCTGGTGAAGCCCGCGACGACCGCCCGCGTCGCCATCGTCGTCGCGGTCTCCGCTGTCGCGCTCGCGGCGACCGTCGCCATTCCCGATATCGCGGTGGCGATCGATAATCTGCTGCCCGGCGGGGTGCGTAGCGGGTGGTTGTCCACCGGCATCGTGGATTCGGCGTGGATTTTGTTCACCACCGCCACCTCGGTGGTCGCCTCGGCTGCGTGGCCGGTGGTCTCGCGCCGCAATCTGCGCCAGATCGCCATGGTGGTCTACGGCATCGGCGCGCTCGCCATCGCCATCACCCTGGGGTGGTCGTTCACCTTCGGCTGGATCGTGGTCGCGCTCGGCGCGGTGTTCGTCGTGACCACCGGTCTGCGCAATCTGGACTGGACCACCCTGGGTCGCGGTATCGCGATCTACACGGCGGGAACGGCTTTGGTGGCCGTGCTCGCGGTCGCCAACGCGGGCCGCGCCTTCCAGCACGCCGAGCCCACCCCGCCCGGCGAGCCGACCTGGGGCTGGCAGGCCTGGGAGATCGCGAGTCTGCTCATCGCGTTCGGTGCGGTGTCGATCGTGATCGAGTTGTGGTGGCGGGCCCGGATTCTGCTGCGCCGGATCCGGCCGCTGCACAAGCTGATGATCGGCCGCTTCCCCGATGTGGTCGCGCCCGAACAGAACGCCACGTCGACGCAGCTCAAGGCATCCGACCACGTGGCCCAGGTGATGGACGCGCTATACCTGCTCTCCGGCAGCGGCATCGTCATCCCGGCGGCGGGCGAGCCGCCCACGTCGGTCGCGGAGCGGGCCGCGGTCGTCGCCGAGTGGGTACGAGATCCGTTGGGGGACTTGTTCGTCGACGCGCGCTGGATCGCGCCGCCGCCCGGGGTCAGCCCGCGCGGTTGGGTGCTGGCGATCGCGTCCGAGTACGACGCGGCGGTCGCCGCCGCCGGCGCCGCGCCGAAGAGCACCGCCGCCTCGAACTGAGCCGGGCACAGAGAACGGGCCTGAGCTGGTGGATCACACCGTCTCAGGCCCGTTCACTGTGCACGTATCCGTCTTTCACGGCCGGTCCCAGGACACCATCAGGTGCGTCAGGCCGACCGCGCTGTGGTTCCTATTCCGTTCCGTCCGGCGGAATTTCGGGCAAACCTTCGCTGGCCCGCAACTTCTCCGCCATGGAGGTGAGCAAATTCTGTGATTCTTCCGAGAGGTCGAATGCCCTGCTGGACAGTCGACGCAGCCCGTAGCCCTGCAGCTGCGCGAGCAGCTCCAGGTCGTGATCGATCTTGGCCGCGTAGATGTCGTTGAAGAAGTAGTCAGGCTTGACCTTGAAGAACTTCGCCAGGGCGGCCACCGTCTCGTCGGACGGGTTCGTTCGTTGTCCCGACCGCAACTGCGAGAGATACGGCTTCGAGATCGGATGCCCGGAGGCAGTCAGCGCAGCCGCAACCTCTGCGTTGGTGTGCGGCTTGCGCCCCGGGGGATGCACGGTTTCGAACAGCTTGTTCAGCCGCGCCGCGAAATCAGCCATTGTGAGCCGCCCAATTCCCTTCACTGTACTAACAGTCGTTATCTCGGATACGTATCATTGATATTAGCGGCTCAGTAACTGAAAACCTACGCCTGATTCGGGATTTCTCTACGGTTTCCGACGCTCACCTGCGTGCAGGGGCCGCGACGGTCGCGTTTGCGGGTCACGCCAACGACTCTTGTGGAGCCGGAGGGTGTCCGGGTTCGTGCCCGTCGCGGGGGTCTTCAACCTTAGGTCGATGGTAGCCCAATGTTAGCTGATGTCTCATGTTCCCCCTCGCCCCCTGGATTGTGTGGCGTACGACACGTTCCGGGCGCCCTGGGATGAATGTTCAACCTGGGCGCCCGGTTTCGGTGATCGTCAGTCTACAGGCGTTCGATGATCGTTCCGGTCGCGAGTGCGCCGCCTGCGCACATGAGCACCATGGCCGTGCCCTTGCCGGTCCGCTCCAGCTCGTGCAAAGCCGTGGTGATGAGCCGGGAACCGGTGGAGCCGACCGGATGCCCGATTGCGATCGCGCCGCCGTTGACATTTACCCGGTCCATGTCCGGCTGATGTACAGAAGCCCACGAAAGTGCAACGGAGGCGAATGCTTCATTGATCTCGAAAAGGTCGATATCCGAAATCTTCATTCCGGAGCGCTCGAGCAGCCGGGTGCACGCCTGCACCGGGCCGTCGAGGTGGAACTCCGGCTCCGCGCCGACGAGCACCTGGGTGTGGATGCGCGCCCGCGGCCGCAAACCCTTGTTGCGCGCGACGGTTTCGTCCATCAGCAGTACGGCGGCGGAGCCGTCGGAGATCTGCGACGAGGTGCCCGCGGTGTGGATGCCGTCGGCGACGACCGGCTTGAGCGCGGCCAGCCCCTCGAGCGTGGTGGCGCGCAGACCCTGGTCCCTGGTCACCTCGAGCTTCTCGCCGGTGGCATTGCCCTCGCTGTCGAGCACGGGCGCCGAGATCGGGAGCACCTCGCGGTCGAAGCGGCCCTCGGCCCAGGCCTGTGCCGCCAATCGCTGTGAGCGCACACCGAATTCGTCGATATCGGTGCGGGTGATGCCGCGCCTGCGGGCGATTCGCTCGGCCGCGCCGAACTGGTCGGGCAGGTCGATCGACCACGACGCGGGCCTGCGTGTGCCCGCCTCGGTGCCGACGTTCGCGCCCAGCGGCACCCGGCTCATGGCCTCGACGCCACAGGCGACGCCGACGTCGATCGCGCCGGTGGCGATGAGGCCCGCGATGAGGTGGTTGGCCTGCTGGGCCGAGCCGCACTGGGCGTCGACGGTGGTGGCGCCGGTCTGCCAGGGCAGCCCCGCGTGCAGCCAGGCCACCCGGGTGACGTTGTTGGACTGCTCGCCCGCCTGGGTGACGCAGCCGCCGATCACCTGCTCGACCTCGGCCGGGTCGATGCCGGCCCGATCGAGCAGGCCGCGCTGGGTCAGGCCGAGCAACTCGGCCGCGTGCAGTCCCGAAAGCTGTCCGCGGCGCTTGCCGATCGGGGTACGCACGGCCTCGACGATCACGGGTGTGCCCATGTGATTCTCCCTCGTAACTGCAACAAGTTCTGTTTCTAGGCCCAGGGTAAAACCGCGTGGTTCTTCCGTCACGGCAACCCCTGTGCTTGAATGATTGTAGAACGTGTTTCAGTTTGTCGAAGGAGACATCTGGTGGTAGATCCGCGCACCGAACACGCCGGCCCCGGTCACACGACGGGTTCCCGGCCGAACCTGCCGGACGGGTTCGACGTCACCGACCCCGATATCTACGCCGAGCGTGTCCCGGTGGAGGAATTCGCCGAGCTGCGGCGGGCCGCCCCCATCTGGTGGAACGCGCAGTCGCCGGAGGTCGGCGGTTTCCACGACGACGGCTTCTGGGTGGTGAGCAAGCACGCCGACGTCAAGGAAGTGTCGCGACGCAGCGACGTGTTCTCCACGTACGAGAACACCGCCATCCCGCGCTTCAACGACGACATCCAGCGCGAGCAGATCGAGCTGCAGCGCTTCGTCATCCTCAACAAGGACGCGCCGGAGCACACCAAGCTCCGCAAGCTGATCGCCAAGGGCTTCACCCCGCGCGCGGTCAACGGCCTGCGCGCGGAGCTGTCGGACCGGGCCGAGAAGATCGTGAAGGCCGCCGCCGAGGCGGGCTCGGGCGACTTCGTCACCCAGGTCGCGTGTGAGCTGCCGCTGCAGGCGATCGCCGAGCTGATCGGCGTGCCGCAGGAGGACCGGATGAAGGTCTTCGAGTGGTCCAACGACATGACCGGCTACGACGACCCCGACAACGTCGACATCGATCCGGTCGCCGCGTCGATGGAGCTGCTCGGCTACTCGTACCAGATGGCCGAGGCGCGCAAGGCCAACCCGACCGACGACCTGGTCACCACGCTGATCGAGGCCGACGTCGACGGCGAGGCGCTCACGCCGGAGGAGTTCGGCTTCTTCGTCATCCTGCTCGCGGTCGCGGGCAACGAGACCACGCGCAACGCCATCAGCCACGGCATGATCGCCTTCATGGAGAACCCCGACCAGTGGGAGCTCTTCAAGAAGGAGCGCCCGGCCACCGCGGTGGACGAGATCATCCGCTGGGCGACCCCGGTCACCTCCTTCCAGCGCACCGCGCTCGAGGACACCGAGCTCGGCGGCGTGCAGATCAAGAAGGGTCAGCGTCTGGTGATGCTGTACCGCTCGGCCAACTTCGACGAGGACGTCTTCGAGAACCCGGAGAAGTTCGACATCATGCGGGCCGACAATCAGCATCTGGCCTTCGGCGGCACCGGCGCGCACTTCTGCGTCGGCGCGAACCTGGCCCGGCTCGAAGTCGACCTGATCTTCAACGCGATCGCCGACCACCTGCCCGATATCACCAAGATCGGCGACCCCAAGCGCCTGCGCTCGGGCTGGCTCAACGGCATCAAGGAACTGCCGGTCGACTACAAGACCGCGGGCTGCCCGGTCGCGCACTGAGTTTTCGGAGCGCTGGCGCGCTCGAGGTCGCGGCCTCTTGGTCCCGCCGGTCAGGCACCGTTGCTTGCTCCGTCGTCGCCTACGCAACAGTGCCTGACCGGCGGGACGGCCGCGACGGCCGACTTCGTCGGCCTGCCCCTCCTCGGGGTCGGGGCGTGGTGGTCGGTTTGTCTTGATATGCAGAAAGCCCCGGTACCTCAACGGTGCCGGGGCTGTTCTGTGTGCTGTGTCAGGACACGGGACGGGTGGTGGCCATGGCGCGGTCCACCTCCCAGAACGCGCGCAGGGCGGCGATCTTGCCCTCGGCGTCGACCTTGTAGGTGAACACGCCCTCGGCGTCGATCACGTGGCCGGCCATGGTCGTGCGGATCATTCCGGTGAAGGCGATCTCGTTGCCGCAGGCGAAGGAGTCCTCGAAGAGGAACTCGATCGACTCGGTCAGCGCGATCGCCTTGTCCCAGAACGCGCCGATCGCCTCGTGGCCCCGGTGGCCGACGCCCTCAGGGTCGAAACCCGAAGGGCCGACGGGATCTTCGACGATCCCGTCGGTGGCGAACAGGGCGACCCAGGCTGCCCGGTCCTTGGCGCGCACCGCGGCCTGGGAGGCCAGGCCCGCCGCGCGCGCCGAGCGGTCGACGGCTGTCTCGGTCATGACTCGTCCTTCCCGATGACGGGGTCGGCGATGTACTTCGCGGCGAACTTGCGCAGCGAGTCCTGCTTGGCGGCGAGTTCGCCGTCGAAGCCGATGCCGTCGGACAGCCACGGCACCACGATGGTGTCGGTGACGCCGGCGTCGGCCAGATCCTGGTAGCCGTCGCGGCCGAACTTGTCGATGCACACGGCCTGGATCTCGAACGGCACGTCGGACCGGTCGTACTCCGCGCGCAGTTCGCGCAGGGTGGCGATGGTGGTGACCAGATCGTCGAACTTCATCATCGCCGAGGTCCAGCCGTCACCGATCTTGGCGGCCCGGCGCAGCGCCGGACCGGTGTGCCCGCCGACGTAGAACGGCACCCGCTCGCTCGGCGCCGGGCTGATCTGCAGCTCGTCGAAGTCGAAGAACTCGCCGTGGTACTCGACCATGCCGCCGTCGAGGACCAGCCGGATGATCTCGATCATCTCGTCGACGCGCGCGCCGCGGCGGGCATACGGCACCCCGCACCACTCGAATTCCTCCGGTGCCCAACCGATCCCGATGCCGAAGCCGAAGCGGTTGCCCGACATGTTGGCGATCGAGCCGACCTGGCGGGCCAGCAGCAGCGGATTGCGCGAGCCGAGCTTGAGGACATTGGTGTAGAACCGCAGCGTGCTGGTCACGGCGGCCATCGACGCCGCGGCGATCAGCGGGTCGACCCACGGCGTCTCCGGACCCCAGAACCGGCTGCCGTCCGGCGTGTACGGATAGTCGGCGGCCTGTGACTTCATGTAGAACAGCGAGTCGGGCAGGCCGATCGAGGTGAATCCGCACTCTTCGGCCGTCTTGGCCAGCTCGGTGAGCTGGTCGAGCGGGCTCAGCGCGACACCGAGGGTGAACTTCATTCCGGTCGCTCGCTTCCCACGACCCACATCGAGAAGTACTGGGAGCCACCGCCGTACGCGTGTCCCATCGCCTTGCGGGCGTTCTCGACCTGGTAGGCGCCCGCCCGGCCCATGACCTGCTTGGCCGCCTCGGCGAAGCGGATCAGGCCGGAGGCGCCGATCGGGTTGGAGGAGAGCACGCCGCCGGACGGGTTGACCGGGATCCGGCCGCCGATCTCGGTCTCGCCCTTGTCGGTGAGCTTCCAGCCGTCGCCCTCGGCCGCGAAGCCCAGGTTCTCCAGCCACATCGGCTCGAACCAGGAGAACGGCACGTAGATCTCGGCGACGTCGATCTCCTCGAGCGGATCGGTGATCCCGGCGGCCTTCCACAGCGCGGCGGCCGCGTCCCGGCCCGCCTGCGGATTGACCTGGTCACGACCGGAGAAGGTGGTCGGCTCGGTGCGCATCGCGGTGCCGTGCACCCACGCGACCTTCTTGCCCTGGGCCTCGACCGCCGCCGCGGCCTCGGCATTGCCGATCACCAGGGCGCAGGCGCCGTCGGAGGACGGACAGGTCTCGTCGAAACGGATCGGGTCCCACAGCATCTGGGAGGCGAGGACCGACTCGAGGGTGATGTCGGGCTGGTGCAGGTGGGCGAGCGGGTTCTTCGCGCCGTTGCGCCGGTCCTTCACCGCCACCATCGCGCCGATGTGCATCGGGGCGTTGGAGCGCCGGATGTAGGAGCGCACGTGCGGGGCGAAATAGCCGCCCGCGCCCGCGCCGACCGGCATGGTGAACGGCACCGGAATCGACAACGCCCACATGGCGTTCGACTCCGACTGCTTCTCCCACGCGATCGCCAGGACCTTGCCGTGCACGCCGGCCTGCACCAGGTTGGCGGCCACGACACCGGTCGAGCCGCCCACCGAGCCGGCGGTGTGGACGCGCAGCAGCGGCTTGCCGATGGCGCCGAGGGCTTCGGCGAGATACAGCTCGGGCATCATGACGCCCTCGAAGAAGTCGGGCGCCTTGCCGACGACGACGGCGTCGATCTCGTCGATGGTCAGGCCCGAGTCTTCGAGCGCGCGATCGATCGCTTCACGGCACATGCCCGCCATGGACACGTCCGCGCGCTTCGTCACGTGATGAGTTTGGCCGGTGCCGAGCACCGCCGCGGGGAAGCTCATCGTGCCTCCGATTCCAGAACGGCGACCAGGTTCTGCTGCAGCGCGGGGCCGCTGGTCGCATGAGCGAGGGTCCGGTCGGCGGTGCCGGAGATGATGGCCGTGGCGGCGTTGCCGATCCGCTCCAGGCCCGCCGCGAACATCGGGTTGCCCGCGAGCGCACCGCCGGACGGGTTGACCGGGGTCTCGGGGGACAGGCCGATCGCCTCGGCCAGGATCAGCTGCTGATGGCTGAACGGCGCGTGCAGTTCGGCCAGATCGAAGCTGGTCTCACCGCGGGTCGCGGCCGCGGCCGCCCTGGTGGTGGATGGCGAGCGGGTCAGATCGCGGCCACCGAGCGCCTGGGCGTCGATATTGTGCGCGATCCCGGTGATCCACGCGGGACGCTCGCACAGCTCCCTGGCCCGGTCGCCGACCGCGAGCACGATCGCGGCCGCGCCGTCGGTGATCGGCGCGATATCGTGCGCCCGCAGCGGATCGGCGACATACGGTTCGGCGAGCAGGGATTCGATGTCACCACCGGCGACGGCGGCCATCTCCCGCTCGGTCCAGCGGCCCGCGTCCAGTCCGGCGCGCGCCTGCAGGCCCGCGACCGAGACGGCGTCGGGCCACAGCGGACCGACCAGATACGGATCGAGCTGCCTGCTCAGCACCTGCCGCAGGGTGCCCGCCGACGACTTGCCGAAGCCGTAGACGAGCGCGGTCTGCGCCTGACCGGAGAGCAGCTTCACCCAGGCCTCGTAGAGCGCCCACGCGGCATCCATCTCCACATGCGACTCGTTGATCGGCGGCACCGCGCCGATCGCGTCGACGGCGGAGATGAACGAGAACGCCCGTCCCGCCAGGTAATCCGAGGACCCGGAGCACCAGAAGTCGATATCGGTCTTGGTGATGCCGAGGTCGGCGTAGAGCTGCTGGAAGCACGGCACGAGCATCTCGACGCCGTTGGTGGTGCCGAAGGTCTCCGGCACGTGCGGTGCGTGGGCGAACCCGACCACCGCGATTTCTGGTGTACTCAACGTCGCCTCTCAGAGGTGGTGCTGGTAGGACTCGTACGGAGCATCGGGCTCGCCGCTCGGCCGGAAGTGGTCGATATTGGCCAGCGCGTGGCCCCATTCCGCACGCGGTTTCCATACGGCTTCGACCCGCATGCCCATGCGTACCTCGGACGCCTCGCAGCCGAGGACCAGGTGCAGGAACGGGATGTCGGCGCCGTCGAGGAGCACGTAGGCGGCCACGTACGGCGGCTTGATCCGCTGGCCGAGGAACGGCACGTTCACGATGCAGAAGGTGGTCACGGTGCCCTTGTCGGGCAGCTCGACCAGGTCGTCGGTGGGCGTGCCGTCGGTCGGGTTGGCACCGCGCGGCGGGAAGTAGACCCGCCCGCCCGCCTCGGAGCGGCCGCCGATCAGCTTGCCCTCGGCGAGACCGCGCAGGTAGGCGCTCTCCTGCGGCGACGCCGTGTGCTTGTAGTGCATGTCGACCGGTGTGGTCAGCATGGTCACCGGCTCGGCGGTGTCCGCGGACGTCTCGGCCGGTGCCGCGGCACCTTCGCCCGGCTCGAAGCAGGCGATGTCGTGGATCGTGCCGGTCCGTTCCTCGGCCCAGCGCACCCGCACCCGCAGGCCCGTGCGCACCTGGCTCGGGTCGGTCACATCCAGCGCGTGCAACATCGCCGTGTCGGCGCCGTCCAGCTGGACGAGGGCCCACGCGAACGGGCGATCGAACGGCTGTCCGGGCAGCGGCTCGGCCACCCATGTCCACGACTGCACCGTGCCGGTCGGTTCGACCTGGACCAGCTCGGCCAGCGGGGCCGAGGTGATCGGGTCGTATTCCTGCGCCGGCACCAATACCCGGCCGTCACTGCCACGCACGCCGAGTATCCGGCGGTCGCGCAGTCCGGTCAGAAAGGCGCCGATGATGGGTCCGACGGACCTGGTGTAGTCGAACTGCACCCGAAGGGGTGCACTCAATACTTCCACTGCGGTATTCCCCTGGGTCACGATATCGAGTAGAACAGGTTCTTATTCTGCTGGCAAGGATTCGCCGGAAAGGGCGTCGGTCATGAAATTCGGACTGCAACTCGGTTACTGGGGTGCGCAGCCGCCCGCCAACGCCGGCGAGCTGGTGATCGCGGCCGAGGAAGCGGGCTTCGACGCGGTGTTCGCGGCCGAGTCGTGGGGCTCGGACGCCTTCACGCCGCTGGCCTGGTGGGGCTCCTCGACCGAGCGGGTGCGCCTCGGCACCTCGGTCGCGCAGCTCTCGGCCCGCACGCCCGCGGCGGCGGCGATGCACGCGCTCACCCTCGACCACCTCAGCGGCGGCCGGGCCATCCTCGGCCTCGGCGTCTCCGGCCCGCAGGTGGTGGAGGGCTGGTACGGGCAGCCGTTCGCGCAGCCGCTACGCCGCACCCGTGAGTACGTCGACATCGTGCGCAAGGTGCTGGCCCGCGAGGCCCCGGTGACCTCCGATGGCAAGCACTACGGCCTGCCCTACACCGGACCCGGCGCCACCGGGTTGGGCAAACCGCTCAAGCCGATCGTGCACCCACTGCGCGCCGACCTGCCGATCTGGCTGGGTGCGGAGGGGCCGAAGAATGTCGCCCAGACCGCCGAGATCGCCGACGGCTGGCTGGCCATCTACTACGCCCCGCGCCTGGCCGGCATGTACAACGAGTGGCTCGACGAGGGCTTCGCGCGGCCGGGCGCGCGGCGCGGCCGGGCCGATTTCGAGATCGCGGCGAGCGCACAGGTGGTGCTCACCGACGACCCGGCCGCCGAGATCGAGCGGATGCGGTGGGTCACCTCGCTCTACATCGGCGGTATGGGCGCGCCGGAGCTGAACTTCCACGCGCAGGTCTACAAGCGGATGGGCTACAGCGCCGAGGTCGACGAGATCTCCGCGCTGTTCCAGTCCGGCCGCAAGGCCGAGGCCGCCGCCGCGGTGCCCGACGAGCTGATCACCGACACCGCGATCTTCGGCGACGAGGCGCACGTGCGCACCCGGTTGAAGGAATGGGAGGACGCCGGCGTGACGATGATGCTGATCTCGGTTTCCGATGCCGAACAACTTCGTCGACTCCAAGCCCTTGTAACGGAGTAGAACAGGTTCTAAATTCGATGGGGTGAGCAGCCAGCAGACAACGGAAGTCCTCGGACTGTGGAATATCGCCGCGGCCGATCCCGAGCGGATCGCCGTCGTCGACCCGGACGGCAGGGAGATCACCTATCGAGAATTGGCCACCCTCGCCAACCGCTACGCCAACGGACTACGCGGCATCGGATTGCGCACCGGCGACGTGGTCGTCAGCATGCTGCACAACGGTGTGGAGGCGATCGCCGCGTACTTCGCCGCCTACCAGGCGGGCCTGTACATCGTCGCGGTGAACTGGCACCTCACCGCGCCGGAGATCGCCTACATCCTCGGCGACAGCGAGGCCTCGGCCTTCCTGGCCAGTGAGCGGTTCGCCGCCACCGCCGCCGAGGCCGCCGACCTCGCCGAACTGTCCGCCGACGCCCGCTTCTCCGCGGGCACCATCGAGGGTTTCCGCCCGGTGTCGTGGCTCGGTGCCGCCGACACCGGTCGTCCCGACGAGCGTTCGGTCGGCGCGCCGATGCTCTACACCTCGGGCACCACCGGGCGCCCCAAGGGCGTTCGCCGCCCGCTGACCGGCGCCGATCCCGACCAGGTCCCCGCGCCGAACAAGGCCTTCTTCGCCCTGTTCGAACTCGCGCCCTACGACGAGCACGTGCACATCTGCGGCTCGCCGCTCTATCACACGGCCGTGTTGAACTTCTCGACGATCTCCATCCAGATGGGCCACAAGCTGGTGCTGATGGACAAGTGGGACCCCGAGGACATGCTCGCCCTGATCGAGCGGCACAAGGTGACCCACAGCCACATGGTGCCCACCCAGTTCCACCGCCTGCTCGCCCTGCCCGAGGACGTGCGCGCTCGCTACGACGTGTCCTCGCTGCGCAGCATGGTGCACGGCGCCGCGCCGTGCCCGCAGGCCACCAAGCGGCAGATGCTCGAGTGGTGGGGTCCGGTCGTCACCGAGTACTACGCCGCCACCGAGGGCGGCGGCACGGTGATCAACGGGACCGAGTGGCTGTCCAAGCCCGGTTCGGTCGGCAAGGCCTGGCCGTGGTCGGTCATCAAGATCCTCGACGAGACCGACGGCTCCGAACTGCCCGCGGGCAAAGAGGGCATGGTCTACATGAAGATGGGCGTCTCCAGCTTCGAGTACCACCACGCCAAGGAGAAGACCGAGGAGTCGCGCGTCGGTGACCTGTTCACCGTCGGCGACATCGGCTACCTCGACGAGGACGGCTACCTGTTCCTCTGCGACCGCCGCTCCGACCTGATCCTGTCCGGCGGCGTGAACATCTACCCGGCCGAGATCGAGGGTGTGCTGATGAGCCACCCGAAGGTGGCTGACGTGGCGGTTCTCGGTGTGCCCGACCCGGATTGGGGCCAGCAGGTCAAGGCGTTCGTGCAGCCGGTCGACGGCACCGCGGGCGACGAGGCGCTCACCGCCGAGATCCTCGAGTTCGCGGCCGGTCAGCTCGCCAAGTACAAGCTGCCCCGCACGGTGGAATACCGCGCGGAGCTGCCCCGTGATCCCAACGGCAAGCTGTACAAGCGCCGCCTGCTGTGAACGATGTTCCCGCTCAGACGGCTTCGCGCCACTCCGGCGCGAGCCCGAAGAGCGGGAACAACTTCTCGGTGTCGAGGAAGAAGTTCAGGCCCGAGATGATGTCGCCCTCGAGCTCGAGCACCGTGATCGACCACGGCACCCACACGCCGGGCTCTTCGCTCGGCTTGTAGTGGCCGAAGGCGGGCAGCCCGTTGGCGCCTTCCAGGGGAACCATCCGCGAATTGCGGCACGCGCTGCCGGTGCTGAGCATGAACGCGGCCACATTCTCCGGCCCGGAGATCCAGAGATCGAACGGCGGCATCGACAGCGCCACATCGGCTTTCAGCAGGGTGGTGAGCGCGTCCATGTCGTAGGCCTCGAAGGCCTTCACGAAATCGTCGACCAGCTTGCGCTGCTCGGGATCGCTCTCGTCGAACCCGTCGGTGACGGTCGGCTGCACCTTCGACATGGTGGCGCGGGCCCGTTGCAGCGCGCTGTTCACCGACGCGGGCGACATCATCAGCGCCTCGGCGGTCTCGCCCGCGGAGAAGCGCAGCACCTCGCGCATGATCAGGATGGCGCGCTGGGTGGCGGGCAGATGCTGGCAGGCGGCCACGAAGGCCAGGCGCAGCGTGTCCTTGGCCGAGGCGTGCTCGGCCGGATCGGCGCCGAAGGCCAGGGCGTTGGGGATCGGCTCGATCCACACGTAGTCGGGCTGCGGGGCGGGCAGCGGGGAGTCGGGGCGACCCGGACCGTTGAGGTCCATCGGTCTGGCTCGGCTCTGCGGCCGGTCGAGCATGTCCAGACAGATATTGGTGGCGATTTTGTACAGCCACGAGCGCAGACTCGCGCGGCCCTCGAACGAATCGTAGGAGCGCCAGGCGCGGGTGAAGGTCTCCTGTACCGCGTCCTCGGCCTCGAACGAGGAGCCGAGCATGCGGTAGGCGTACGCGCACAATTCGCGCCGGTGAGTTTCGAATTCGGCCAGTACGGCGGGGTCCGGGCCGGTGGTAGCGGTTGTGGCGTCGCTCATAGTTTCCCACGATGCCACAGGGGTCCGACAGCCGACAGAGGAGAAAACGGACCAGCGAGATTTCGGGAAGTTCACCGCTCGGCGATGAATCGGCGGGCATCGCGGCGTCTACATGAACGAGACCGCAACGACGCCCCCGAAAGGCTGACACCCATGAGCAGCAAGATGATCTTCATCAACCTCCCCGTCGCCGACCTCGACCGCTCGAAGAGCTTCTACGAGGCGCTGGGCTGGAAGGTCAACGAGGACTTCACCGATCAGAACGCGTCGTGCATCGTCATCGACGACAACATCTGTCTGATGCTGCTGACCAAGCCGTTCTTCTCGACCTTCAGCACCCGCCCGATCGCCGACACGATCACTACCGCCGCCGCGGGCTACGCGCTCTCGCTGGCCAGCGCCGAGGAGGTCGACGCGCTGACCGACGCGGCCGTCGCCGCCGGCGCGACCGAGCAGGTCAACGAGGACAAGCGCGCCCAGGAGGCCCAGGTGGGCATGCACGGCCGCACGTTCCTCGACCCCGACGGTCACCAGTGGGAGCCGTTCTACATGAACTACCCGGGGTAGTTGGAGCGCCGGCGCGCTCGAGCTCGCGGCCCCTTGTGTCCCGTCGGTCGGGCACCGTTGCTTGCTCCTACGTCGCCTACGCAACGGCACCTGACCGGCGGGACGGCCGCGAACCACCACTGCGCGGCGGCCTCTCCTCGAGGTCGGGGCGCAGCGGCAGTGCGACCGGCGACCGTGCTACTGCCCGGTGAAGTTCGGCTTGCGCTTCTCCGCGAAGGCGCGCGGCCCTTCCTTGGCATCGGCGGATCTGAACACCTCGATGCCGATCTTCGCCTCGATGGGGAACGCCTCGTTCTCCGGCATCGCCTCGGTTTCGCGCAGCGTGCGCAGCATCGCCTGGACGGCGAGCGGGCCGTTGTCGGCGATCTGGCCGGCCAGCGCCAAGGCCTTGTCGAGTGCGGTGCCATCGGGGACCACGTGGCCGATCAGGCCGATCTCCTTGGCCTCGGCGGCAGTGATGTGGCGACCGGTCAGCAGCAGATCAGCGGCCACCGTGTACGGGATCTGCCGGGCCAGCCGCACCGCGGAACCGCCGAGCGGGAACAGGCCCCAGCGGGCCTCGGAGACGCCGAACTTGGCGCTTTCCCCGGCCACGCGCAGATCGGTGCCCTGCAGGATCTCGGTGCCACCGGCGATGGCCGGGCCCTCGACCGCCGCGATCAGCGGCTTGGACAGTCGCCGCCCCTTCAGCAGCGCGGGGAGGTAGGCGGGGTCCCAGCTGCCCTCGGAGGCGGTGTCCCCAGGATGCTGTGAGCTCATCGCCTTCAGGTCCATCCCGGCGCAGAAGGCCCCGCCCGCGCCGGTGAGGATCGCGACGCGGATATCAGGATCGCTGTCCACCTGGTCCCAGGCGTCGCGCATGATCGCCATCATCTCGCCCGAGAGGGCGTTGCGCGCCTCCGGTCGATTCATGGTGACGATGAGGACGTGGCCTCGCTTCTCGACCAGACAGTGGGCCATTCGATATCTCCTGACGTTCGAGCTGTGTCACGGCGCGCTGACGCGCCACCCCCTTGTCAGAAACAGTAACACGTTCTATTTTTGTTCCTGTGAGCTACAACATAGCCGATCTCGTCGAACACGCCGTCGACCTGATGCCCGACCGGATCGTGCTGGTCGGCGAACATCGCGAGTCGACCTACGCCGAACTGGAGGAGCGGGCCAACAAACTGGCCCACTACCTGCTGGAACAGGGTGTGAAACCCGGCGACAAAGTCGGAATCTACTCCCGCAACACTGTCGAAGCCGTCGAAGCGATGGTCGCGATCTTCAAGGCGCGGGCGGTGATGATCAACGTCAACTACCGCTACGTCGAGAACGAGTTGCTGCACATCTTCGACAACTCCGACATGGTCGCGCTGATCCACGAGCGCCGCTACACCGACAAGGTGCAAGCGGTCCTGCCCAAGGTGCCCGACCTGAAGACGGTGCTCGTCGTCGAGGACGGCACCGACGGGCCGACCGCGCCCGGCACCGTGGAGTACGAGGCGGCGCTGGCCGCCTCCTCCGGTGAGCGCGACTTCGGCGAGCGCTCGCCCGACGACATCTACATGCTCTACACCGGCGGCACCACCGGCCTGCCCAAGGGCGTGATGTGGCGCCACGAGGACGTGTGGCGGGTGCTCGGCGCCGGCATCAACTTCATCACCGGCGAGTACACCAAGGACGAGTGGGAGCTGGCCAAGATCGGCGCGGCCAACCCGCAGATGGTGCGCTACCCGATTCCGCCGATGATTCACGGCGGCGCGCAGTGGGCCACCTTCCACAGCCTGTTCGGTGGCGGCAAGGCCGTGATGATCCCCGAGTTCAGCGGGCACGGGGTCTGGCAGGCCGTCGACAAGCACAAGATCAACCTGATCTTCATCACCGGCGACGCTATGGCGCGGCCGATGCTCGACGCGCTCGAGGAAGGCAACCCGGAAACCGGTGAGCCCTACGACCTCTCGTCGCTGTACGTGCTCGCCAGCAGTGCCGCGCTGTTCTCGCCGCCGCTGAAGGACAAGTTCCTCGAGCTCCTGCCCAACCGGCTGCTCACCGACTCCATCGGTTCCTCGGAGACCGGTTTCGGTGGTCTGGCCACGATCGCCAAGGGCCAGACCCACACCGGCGGCCCGCGGGTGAAGATCGACGCGGCGACCCAGGTGCTCGACGAGGAAGGCAATCCGGTCGAGCCGGGTTCCGGCGTCGTCGGTCTGCTGGCGCGCAGCGGCCACATCCCGCTCGGCTACTACAAGGACGAGGTCAAGTCGGCCGCGACGTTCAAGGAGTTCAACGGCGTTCGCTACGCGATCCCCGGCGACTTCGCGCGCGTCGAGGAGGACGGCACCGTCACCATGCTCGGCCGTGGTTCGGTCAGCATCAACAGTGGTGGCGAGAAGATCTACCCCGAAGAGGTCGAGGGCGCGCTCAAGGCGCATCCGGACATCTTCGACGCGCTCGTCGTCGGTGTCGAGGACGCGCGCTGGGGACAGCGGGTGGTCGCGGTCGTGCAGTGTCGCGGTGACAAGCGCCCGACCCTGGCCGATCTGAAGCCGGTGCTGACCCAGGAAATCGCGTCGTACAAGCAGCCGCGCAGCCTGTGGTTCGTCGACGAGATCAAGCGCTCGCCCGCGGGCAAGCCGGACTACCGGTGGGCCAAGGCGCAGACCGACGAGCGGCCTGCCGACGAGCACGCCGACGCCGGCTCGGCGTAGGTATCGACAGGGAGCGGGGGGCTTCCGGCGATGTCGCCGGAAGGGCCCCGCTCGTGTGTCAGCGGTTGGCGAGTTCGGCGAGCTGGTAGGCCAGCTTGCCGCGAACCGCGGGGATGCCGGTGAGCAGGCGCAGCGCGGTATTGCGCGCGGTGCGAGCCGNAGGCCAGCTTGCCGCGAACCGCGGGGATGCCGGTGAGCAGGCGCAGCGCGGTATTGCGCGCGGTGCGAGCCGGCGCCGATTGCAGGGTGGCCATGCGGGTCATCCGGTCGGTGAAGGCGACGACGTCCAGCGCGATCGGCCTGCGCACGGTCTCGTACTCGTCCAGCAGCGAATCCGGTTCGCCTGATACCACTTTCGCCAGCAACTGGGCGAGCAGCGCGGCGTCCTGGATTCCGGTGTTCATGCCCTGGCCGCCCGCCGGGCTGTGTACGTGGGCGGCGTCGCCCGCGAGCAGGACCCGGCCCGCGCGGTAGTGGTCGGCGACGCGGTGGTGCACGCGGAACCGCGAGCTCCACAGCACTTCGTCGACCCGTACCTCGCCCGCCGGACCCCGGGCGTCGAGGAGAGTCTGGATGTCGTCGAGGGTCGGGTGCTCGGGAGCCTCGTCGACGGTGGCGACGACGCGGTAGCGCTGCTGCGCCGCGTCGGGCAGCGGCGCGACCACGGTGACGCCCTCCGGTGAAAGATGCAGCGAGACTTCGGTTCGCGGGGTCGGCCAGCTCATCCGGACATCGGCGAGGACGAACGACGCCGGGTAGGTGTCGCCGGTGAAGCCGATGCCCGCCTGCTCGCGGACGACGCTGTGCATGCCGTCGGCGCCGATCAGGTAGTCGGCGGTGATGGTGCCCACCGTGCCGTCGGCGGTGGTGTACTCGACTGTCACACAGCCGTTCTCGTCGGTGACCCGCTCGACGGTGAGCGGGCGGTGGACAGTGCCGCCCAGCTGGTGCAGCCGGTCGAGCAGGACCTGCTCGGTGACGTCCTGGGGGATCATCAGGGTGTAGGGGTAGGCGGTCGGCAGGTCGTCGAAGGCGATGGTGGCCAACGTCTTCGGGCCGTCGTGCACCTTGAAGGTGGGGACCTTGATGCCGCGCGCGACGAGTTCTTTCGCGATGCCGAGTTCGTCGAGCACCTCCAGGGTCCTGGCGTGCACGACCGCGGCGCGCGAGGTGTTGGCGCCTTCGCCGAGCCGATCGACGAGGACGTGGTCGACGCCCGCTGCCGCGAGCACGATCGCGGCGGTGAGACCGGCGGGGCCCGCGCCGACGATGACGACGGACGTGGCTTCGGGCAGGGAGGTGGCGGTCATGACGACTCCTGGTCAACGCTTGTTTGCCAACGCTTGTAGGCATAACGGTAGGTCGAGGTGCTCGCGATGTCAACAGTTGTTGGCCTACACTTGTTGGCGTGAAGTCCGCCGAGCAGAATTCCCCGGTCCGCCGCTCCGACGCCACCAAGGCCGTCATCCTCGACGCCGCCCGCGCGCGGTTCGCCGTCGACGGTTATGCGAAGGCGACCATCCGTGCCATCGCCGCCGACGCCGAGATAGACCCGTCCATGGTCATGCGCTATTTCGGGAACAAGGACGGGCTCTTCGCCGCGGCCGTGCAGATCGACCTGGACCTGCCCGACCTGGCCGCGGCACCTCCCGATGCCATCGGTGAGGTGCTGGTCCGGCGGTTCCTGGCGATCTGGGAGGGCCACGACAGCGCGGTCATGCTGATCTTGCTGCGCTCGGCGATCACCGACGACAAGGTGGCCGACCGCGTCCGCGCGATCTTCGCTGAACAGGTCCTGCCCGCGGTCCTGTGCTTCGGCGACCCCGCCGACGCCCCCCGCCGCGGCGGCCTGGTCGTCACCCAGCTCCTCGGCCTCGCCCTGTGCCGCTACATCCTGCGCCTACCCCCGGTCGTCGAGATGCGCCCCGATGCGATCGTCGCCGACGTCGCCCCGGTCATCCAGCGCTATCTCACCTCGTCGCCGATCGACTGATCGGGGAACTACTGCTTCAGGACGGCTATCAGGCGGGCGGCGATGGTCGAGACGTCGTCGATCTTGCCGCTGGCGACATCGATCATGAGGTCGTAGGCCAGGTCTTCGTCGAGCGCTGTCGTATCGATCCCGTTGCGGGCCAGGAGGATGATCGCCGCGGCGATGGCGAGCCGCTTGTTCCCGTCGACGAGCGGGCGGTTGGCCGCGATCGAATGGAGCAGCGCCGCAGACTTCTCCCAGAGCGTCGGATAGGCGTCGGCGCCGAAAACTGTGGCCTGCGGACGGGCCGCGGCTGAAGCGAGCAGGCCCGCATCGCGGACAGTGTGCTGTCCCGTCACATCGTCGGCGATGGCGCGGAGATCGGCGTCGGCGAGGTAGTAGATCTCCGCCGCGGTCATTCGGCGAGCCTGTCGAGCAGGCTCCTATGACGCTCGGCGAATTGTTTCGATAGTGCCCGGACCTGGCTGTCGGCCGCTTCGGCCATGGACTCGGGTACCACGGCGGCAACGCGTCGGCCGTGCCGAGTCAGATGCACGACCTTGCCGGACTCTGCGGCCGCGATGACCTCTGCCAGGCGATCCCGCGCTTCACTGACGGGGATCTCCCTTGACCCGAACCTCGCTCGTCGGAACGACAGCGGGCCGGGCTGATCGAACAGCCCGGCCCGCCGCCGTCACCGGTTGGGGTTCAGCCCGCCAGTTCCGCGCCGAGGGCGAGGAGGTGGGGAGTGGCGCCGCCGAGGGCGAATTCGTGGTGTTTGGCGGCGGTGAAGTAGTTGTGGACGATGTGGTCGCGGTCGATGCCGAGACCGCCGTGGACGTGGACGACGGTGTGGGCGACCTTGTGGCCCGCGTCGGCCGCCCAGAACTTGGCGATGTGGATGGCCTCGGCGGCGGGGAGGTCCTCGGACAGGCGCCAGGCGGCCTGGGTGACCGTCAGGCGCAGGCCGCCGATGTCGATGTAGGCGTCGGCGAGGCGCTGGGCGACGGACTGGAACGAGCCGATCGGCTTGCCGAACTGCTCGCGGGTGCGGGTGTGCTCGGCGGTCAGCTCGAGCGCGCGCTCCAGGGTGCCCAGTTGCAGGGCCGACAGGCCCAGCCAGGCGTGTTCGCGCAGCCAGGTGAGGACGTCGGCGCCGGACTCGATGCTGCCGAGCAGAGTGGCCGGGGTGGCGGCGAGCTCGACGACGAATTCGGGGCTCAGGTCGACGACCTGCTGGGCGGTGCGGGTGACCGAGGCGTGGTCCGGGTCGATCACGAAGACGCCGACACCGTTGGAGGTGATGGCGGGCACCAGGATTCGGTCGGCGCGATCGGCGTAGGCGACGGTGGTCGCGCTGCCGGTCAGCGTCCAGGCCGCACCGGCGGGCTCGGCGACGATGCCCGGCGCGGCGGTGGTGGCACGCAGTTCCTCGGCCAGCGCCGCGGTGAGCACGACCTCGCCCCGGCCCGCTCGCGCGGCCAGCTGACGCTGGTCGGCGTCGCCGAACTTCGCCAGCGCGCCCGCGCCGATGACGATCGACCACAGGTAGGGGACCGCGGCGACGACGCGGCCGAGTTCACGCAGGATCGCGGTCTGCTCGAGCATGCCGAAATCGCTGCCGCCCAGGTCTTCCGGCAGGGCCGCGGCCAGCACGCCGGTCTCGGCGAGCGACTTCCACAGCTGCTCGTCGTAGCGGCCCGCGGTGTCGAGCTCGCGCAGGCGGTCGGCGGTGACCAGCTTGGCGCAGATCTCGCCGGTCAGCCGGGCGAGATCGGTCTGGGCTTCGGTAGGGGTGAAATCCATGAGGGGATACCGGCTTTCTCAGGTCAGCGGGCGGACGCGGGCTGGCGCAGGGCGGTCATGGCGATGATGTCGCGCTGCACCTCGTTGGTGCCGCCGCCGAAGGTGAGGATCAGCGCGGCCCGGTGCATCCGCTCGAGCCGGCCGAGCATCGCCGCGCCGGGGGAGTCCTGGCGCAGGTAACCGTGCGAGCCCACGACCTCCATCAACAGGCGGTAGGCCTCGGTGGACAGCTCGGTGCCGTAGACCTTGCACGCGGAGGCGTCCCACGGCTTGGGCGCCGCCTCGCCGCCCTGGTCGGCACGGCTGGCGATCTCCCAGTTCAGCAGCTTGAGGTATTCGACCTTGGCGTAGACGCGCGCCAGGTTCAGGCGCACCCACTCCTGGTCGATCACCCGCTTGCCGTCGGGCCCGGTGGTCTCGCGCGCCCACTGGACGGTCTGGTTGACCGCGAGCGAGAGCGGCCCGGCCGAGGTCAGCGCGACGCGCTCATGGTTGAGCTGGTTGGTGATCAGCGACCAGCCGCCGTTCTCCGGCCCGACCATCGAGGAGGCGGGCACCCGCACGTCCTGGTAGTAGGTGGCGCTGGTGTCGGGCCCGGCCATCGTGTGCACCGGCGTCCAGGAGAAGCCCTCGACGTCGGTCGGCACGATGAACATCGAGATGCCCTTGTGCTTCTTGGCCGTCGGGTCGGTGCGCACCGCCAGCCAGATGTAGTCGGCGTAGGCGATGAGGCTGGTCCACATCTTCTGGCCGTTGATGACGAAGTCGTCGCCGTCGCGCACCGCGGCGGTGCGCAGCGAGGCCAGGTCGGTGCCCGCGCCGGGCTCGGAGTAACCGATGGCGAAGTGCAGTTCACCCGAGGCGATCTTGGGCAGGAAGAACTTCTTCTGCTCCTCGGTGCCGTACTGCATGATCGTCGGCGCGACCGAGTTGAGCGTCAGGAACGGCACGGGCGCGCCGGCGATGGCGGCTTCCTCGACGAAGATCAGCTGATCCATCGTCGTGCGGTCCTGGCCGCCGTACTCCTTGGGCCAGCTCAGCGTCAGCCAGCCGTCGCGGCCCATCTGGCGCACGACCTCGCGGTAGACATTGCCCTCGCCGTACTCGCCGGTCTGCAGGCTCAGCGCCGCGCGCCGTTCCGGCGTCATCAGCTGGGCGAAATACTCGCGCAGCTCGGCGCGCAATTCTTCCTGCTGCGGCGTATACGCGACGCGCATGGTTCCTACCTCGGTCTCAGCTGCGAAAACGGACGTCGGCGGGGCGCAGGGGGTGGGCCCCGCCGAAACCGATCATTGCATATGAACTGGAACATGTTCCAGTATTGACAGTGAATCGGCAGCTGTTCCGCCTCGCGGACCGTGCTGTCTGGGTTAGTGTCGCGGAGACCGCGTGGAAGGAAGTTCTCATGAAGATCATCGTCGATTTCGACCGCTGCGAAGCGAACGGCGTGTGCGTAGGAATCGCCCCTGACATGTTTGAACTCGATGACGACGACAACCTGCACGTGCTCGAGGGCGATGTGGCCGACGATCGCGTCGCCGACGTCGAGGAGGCGGTGGCGCAGTGTCCCAAGGCTGCGCTGAGGTTGGCGTGATCGACTCTTGTCGGATAGTGAAACACGTTCTAGAGTCGGCCCGATGAGTGTGATGCAGACTTCACTGGACGGCCGGGTCGCGATCGTGACCGGCGCAGGCACCGGTCTCGGCCGCGCCGAGGCCCTCGCGCTGGCCGCGGCGGGTGCGGCGGTGGTCGTCAACGACCTCACCGAGGATGCCGCTGCCGAGACCATCGCCGCGATTCGCGAGCTCGGCGGCAAGGCGGAGTTCGTCGGCGGCAGCATCGCCGAGCGCGCCACCGCCGACGCCCTGATCTCGACCGCCCAGGAATCCCTCGGCGGCCTCGATATCGTCGTCAACAACGCGGGCATCACCCGCGACCGCATGCTGTTCAACATGTCCGACGAGGACTTCGACGCGGTGATCGCCGTGCACCTGCGCGGACACTTCCTGCTCTCGCGCAACGCGGGCGCCTACTGGCGCGCGGCATCCAAGGCCGCGGGTGCGCCGGTCTACGGTCGGCTGGTCAACACCTCCTCGGAGGCGGGCCTGCTCGGGCCGGAGGGTCAGGCGAACTACGGCGCGGCCAAAGCGGGCATCACCGCGCTGACGCTGTCGGCCGCGCGTGGCCTGTCCCGCTTCGGTGTGCGGTCCAACGCGATCTGCCCGCGGGCCAGGACCGCGATGACCGAGGCCGTGTTCTCCGATGCGCCCGAGGGCTCGGTCGACCCGCTCGCGCCCGAGCATGTGGCCAAGCTCGTCGCCTATCTCGCCTCGCCCGCCGCCGAGGCGGTGAACGGCCAGGTCTTCGTCGTCTACGGCCCGATGGTCGCCCTGATGGCGGCTCCCGAGGTGGAGGCCCGCTTCGACGCCGCGGGCGCCGAATGGTCCGAGGCCGACCTCGCCTCGACGCTGCACGGCTACTTTGCCGAGCGTCCCGCCGACCACACGTTCTCGGCCCGCTCGCTGCGCGATCTGGGCTGATCGCCGAACCACCGATTTGCCGGGTGTTGGCTCGCCGCGCGCCACGACGGGCATGTCTGCCGAGTTGTGTTGATCACAGGTCCAGGTGTTGGTAGACATGAGCGTCGGGGTGTGTGACGGCTCACAGGAGGTAAAAGGCATTCGGTCAGTTTTCGTTTCAGTTTCGACGGCACATTTCGTGAAAAAGTCCTGGTAATAGTCTCCCCAAATGGCAGACATCAACAGGAACATGTTCTAGTCTTTGGGCAGTCTTCAGAACGGGGTGGCAGTGCAGTACGGGTACGCGGGTCGATCGATCCGCCCGTCCAAGAAGGAGGAATTCGCGTGAACGACCTCCTTGCTGTCCCGTTGCGGGCGGTCGGCGGATTCTTCGAACTCGGCGCGGACGTGGCCAAGGCCGCGGTCCGGCGCCCGTTCCAGTGGCGTGAGTTCATCGACCAGTCGTGGTTCGTCGCTCGCGTGTCGATCGTGCCGACGCTGTTGGTGGCGATTCCGTTCACGGTGCTGGTTGTCTTCACTCTCAACATCCTGTTGCGCGAGATCGGTGCCGCCGACCTCAGTGGGGCGGCCGCCGCGTTCGGCGCCGTCACGCAGGTCGGGCCCATCGTCACGGTGCTGATCGTGGCCGGCGCGGGCGCCACCGCGATCTGCGCCGACCTCGGTGCGCGCACCATCCGCGAAGAGATCGACGCGATGAAGGTGCTCGGCATCGACCCGGTCAGCCGCCTGGTCGTGCCCCGCGTGCTCGCCTCGATGTTCGTGGCGTTGATGCTCAACAGCCTCGTGTGCACCGTCGGCATCGTCGGTGGCTTCGCCTTCTCGGTCTTCCTGCAGGGGGTGAACCCCGGTGCGTTCGTCAACGGCATTCCGCTGCTGACGAACCTGCCCGAGCTGATCATCTCGGAGATCAAGGCCGGTCTGTTCGGGCTGATCGCCGGAATGGTCGCCTGCTATCTCGGATTGCAGGTGAAAGGCGGCCCCAAGAGTGTCGGTGACGCGGTGAACCAAACAGTGGTGTTCGCCTTCATGGCCCTGTTCGTGGTGAATGTTGTCGTCACCGCGATCGGCTTGAAATTCACGGTGCGGTGACCGAAATGGCATTCATTGTTCGCAGCAAGTTCCCGCGCACGGTCCGTCGTTTCGAGCGCGCCTCGAAATCCGTGGATTCCCTGGGTGACAAGGCGATCTTTTTCGTCAAGGCGCTCGCCTCGGTGCCGCGCGCACTGGTGCACTACCGCACCGAGACCATCCGGCTGATCGCCGAGATCAGCATGGGCAGTGGCGCTTTGGCGGTGATCGGCGGCACGGTCGTGATCGTCGGCTTCCTGACGCTGATGGCGGGCGGCACTATCGCGGTGCAGGGCTACAGCTCGCTCGGCAATATCGGCGTCGAGGCGCTGACCGGCTTCTTCGCCGCCTTCATCAATGTCCGCATCGCCGCGCCGGTGATCTCCGGGATCGGTCTGGCCGCCACCATCGGCGCCGGTGCTACCGCCCAGCTGGGCGCGATGCGGGTGGCCGAGGAAATCGACGCGCTGGAATCGATGGCGATCCGGCCGGTTCCATTCCTCGTCGGTACCCGGGTGCTGGCCGGCCTGATCGCGATCGTGCCGCTCTACGCGCTCGCGGTGATCGCCTCCTTCCTCGCCAGCCGCTTCGCGACGGTGGTGATCTACGGACAGTCGGCCGGTGTCTACGACCACTACTTCTCGACGTTCCTCATTCCGAGCGACATTCTGTGGTCGTTCATCCAGGCGATCGTCATGGCGCTGGCCGTCATGCTGATCCACACCTACTTCGGTTTCACCGCCGCGGGCGGCCCGGTGGGCGTCGGTGTCGCGGTCGGTAACGCGGTGCGGGCCTCGCTGGTCGCGGTCGTCACAGTGACGCTGCTGATCTCGCTGGCCATCTACGGCACCTCCGGCAACTTCCACCTCTCGGGATAGCGCGATGGATACCAATCGGTTCGTTGCCGCCATGCAGGGCGGGCTCGGGCGCAAGCTCGCCGCGCTCGCGCTGGTCGGCCTGCTCGTCGCGGGCGCCTGGCTCGCGATAGCGCTGTTCCAAGGCGCGTTCACCAACACCGCTGTGGTGCTGGTCGATACGCCACGCACCGGCCTGGTCCTCGACCCCGACGCCAAGGTGAAGGTGCGCGGTGTCGAGATCGGCCGGGTCACCGACATCGACCTGCGCGCCGACGGGGCCCAGCTGCGGCTCGAAGTCGACCCCGACCAGCTGAAACTGGTGCCCGCCAACGCCGGCGTCGACATCCGCTCGACCACGGTGTTCGGTGCCAAGTACGTGAACTTCGTCGTCCCCGAGCAGCCGTCCGCCACGGCGCTGGCCCCGGGCAGCACGGTGGCGGTGAGCTCGGTGACCGTCGAGTTCAACACGCTGTTCCAGCATCTGTCCGATGTGCTCGCCCAGGTCGAGCCGGAGAAGCTCAACGCGACGCTGACCGCGCTGGGCACCGCGCTGGAAGGCCGAGGCGACAAGCTGGGCGATCTGCTGGTGCGTTCGGATCGCTATCTGCGCGAACTCAATCCGTACCTGCCGACCCTGCAGTCCGATCTGGACAAGACCGCCGCCGTGACCGGCCTCTACGCCGAGGTCACCGATCCGCTGTTGCGCACGGTCGACAACGCGACCGGTACGTCGCAGACGATCACCGAGATGCAGGGCCAGCTCGACAACGTGCTGGTCAACGTGATCGGGCTGTCCGACACGGTGGGATCGGTACTGCGCGAGAACGAACGCGATCTGGTGACCGCGCTCGACCTGCTGCGGCCGACGACCGGCCTGCTGTTCGAGTACGCCCCCGCACTGCGCTGCATCATCGACGGCCTCGGCCCGCTGGTGCCGATCGCCGAGGAGATGATGGGTGGACGACTGCCGGGTGTCGGCATGAACGCCAGCTTCATGCTCGGTGCCCAGCCCTACACCTATCCGAACGACCTCCCCAAGGTGAACGCCACCGGCGGCCCGCGCTGTGAGGGCGTGGTGGACCGGGTACCGAACAGCCATTCGAACTATCTGGTGACCGATACCAGCGAGGGCACGGTGTACACGCCGAACACCCAACACGAATTCCACGGTGTGCCAAAGGTATTCCAGCTGCTGCTGGACGGATTGCCGGGAGTGACGCGGTGAGGAACACGGGAACGACGATCAAACTGGCGATCTTCACCGTGGTGATGACGCTGGTGTTCGCCGGCCTGGCCATCGTCTTGAGTCAGGCCCGGTTCTCCAGCGAGAACGGCTATCGCGCGGTGTTCACCAGCTCCTCGGGCATGTTGCCGGGCGCCAAGGTACGCATCGCCGGTGTGCCGGTGGGCTCGGTGACCTCGGTGAAGGTCGGCGACGACAACTTCGCGCACGTCGAGTTCGACGTCGACACCAAGTACGCGGTGCTGGCCAGCACCCGGGCGGCGATCAAATACGAGAACCTGGTCGGCGACCGCTACCTGGAACTGATGGAGGGGCCGGGCTCGGCTCGGCGCCTGTCCGATGGCGACACCATCGGTCGCGAGCAGACCTCGCCCGCACTGGATCTGGACCTGCTGCTCGGCGGATTCAAGCCGCTGCTGCGCGGGCTCGATCCGGCACAGGTCAACGACCTCACCGAGGCATTGCTGCAGATCTTCCAGGGACAGGGCGGCACGCTGGTCTCCCTGCTGAACAGCGGCGGGAACTTCGCCAGGACCCTGGCCGACCGGGACGCGTTGATCGGCAGCGTGATCGATAACTTGAACACCGTGCTGGCCACCATCGCCGACCGCGGTGATCAGTTCGCCACCACCATCGACGAACTGCAGCGCCTGGTCAGCGACCTGTCCGCGCAGCGTGACCCGATCGGCAACGCGTTGCCGCGGATCGCGGGCGCGACCCAGGAACTCAACGACCTGCTGGTGCAGGCTCGCCCCGATCTGCGCAACACCATCGAACAGACCGGCAGGCTCGCCACGAATCTGGACGAGGGTTCCGACCACATCGAATGGGTGCTCGGAAAGCTGCCGGACACCTACAAGAAGCTCATCCGGATCGGTGCCTATGGTTCTTTCCTGCAGCTGTACATCTGCGGTACCAACTTCCTGATCAGCGGCCCCAACGGCGAGCCGATGGAAGTTCACGCACCGGGTCTGCAGGCGACCGGAAGGTGCACGCCCAATGAATGAGAACAAGTCGTCAGCGGCGACGATCGGTATCGTCGGTGTGGTTCTGGCGGTGACGATCTCGCTCGCGACGCTGCAATTCACCGAGCTGCCCTTCATCCGTTCGGGAGCGACCTTCACCGCGAACTTCCTCGATGCGGGCGGCCTGGTGCCGGGCGACCCGGTGCACGTGGCCGGTGTGCGTTCCGGCGAGGTGCGGCAGGTCAGCCTCGACGGTGACAAGGTCCTGGTGAAGTTCGACCTCGACGAGTCGATCGTGCTGGGCGAGAAGACGACCGCCGCGATCAAGACGAACACGGTACTCGGCCGCAAATCCTTGGACGTGGTGCCGAACGGTCCCGGCGCGATCGACACCGGCGACACCATTCCGCTCGACCGCACCACCTCGCCCTATTCGCTCAACGAAGCACTGAGTGATCTCGGCGGGACCGTGCGCGATCTCGATCTGGATCAGGTCGACCAGACCCTCGACACCCTGTCGACGGCCTTCGCCGATACCCCGGGCCCGCTGCGCAACGCGCTCGACGGTGTCACCGCGTTGTCGCGCAGCATCAATGTGCGCGACCAGGCGCTGACCGACCTGCTGGCCCGGGCGCAGAACGTCACCAAGATCCTGGCCGACCGCAGCACCCAGCTCAATACGCTGCTCATCGACGGCAACGAACTGCTCGGCGAACTCGATCGGCGCCGCGCGGCGATCAACCAGCTCGTCGTCTACATCGACGACGTGGCCAGGCAGCTCTCGGGCCTGGTCGCCGACAACGAGCCGCAGATGCGGCCGACGCTGGACCGCCTGAACTCGGTGCTCGCGCTGCTCCAGCGCAACGAACAGAACCTCAACCAGGCACTCGACGGCCTCGGCCCCTACGCCGCAGCGCTCGGCGAACAGGTCGGCAACGGGCCCTGGTTCAACGCCTACGTGGTGAACGCGACAAGTACCGAATTGCGTCCGCTCGTCGATGCGCTGGTCTGGCCGGAACAGGTGCCGCAGGACGTGATCGACATCTTCACCAACCCGAGGACGCCCTACATCGCTCCTGCTGAAAAGGATCCCCCGCGATGAGCTTGAGCCAGCAGGTGCGCGGGTTGCCGCGCTGGACGATCGCGGTGGCGGTGGTGGTGATCGCGGCATTGGTCGCGGTCGGCGTCTACCTCGTCACCGGCGCCGGGAAGAACACGGTGACCGCGTCGTTCACCTCCACCACCGGCCTGTACGCCGGCGACGAGGTCCGGGTACTCGGCGTCACCGTCGGCAGCATCGACTCGATCGAACCGGGCAAGGGCCAGGTACGAGTGAAGATGAGCATCGACAGCGATGTCGATCTGCCCGCGGACGCGCGCGCCGTGATCATCGCGCCGTCACTGGTGGCGGCCCGCTTCGTACAGATCGCGCCCGGCTACAACGGTGGCCCGAAACTGGCCGACGGGGCCCAGATTCCGCTCGAGCGCACGGCGGTGCCGGTGGAGTGGGACGAGATCAAGGCCGAGCTGACCAAGTTGTCGGCGGCCCTCGGTCCGGTCGGTGACGACGAGCAGGGCTCCTTCGGCCGCTTCGTCGACACCGCGGCCGACAACCTCGACGGGAACGGGAAGAAGTTCCGCGACACCCTGCGTGAACTGTCCGCGACCATGACCACCCTGTCCGACGGGCGAACCGACCTGTTCGGCACCATTCGCAACCTGCAGAAGTTCGTCGAGGTGCTCTCGGCGAGCAACGAGCAGATCGTGCAGTTCAGTGGCCGCCTGGCGTCGGTGTCCTCGGTGCTGGCCGGCGCGTCGCAAGAACTCGGCGCCGGGCTGGACAGTCTCGATGTGGCGCTCGCCGATGTGAAGCGGTTCCTCGACGGCACCGGCGGCGAGCTGACCGAGGGTGTCGAGCGGCTCGCCGATGTCACCCAGACGCTGGTCGACAAGCGGCCCCAGCTCGAACAGGTGCTGCACTCCGGCCCGACCGCGATGGTGAACTTCTATCAGCTCTACAAGCCCGCTCAGGGCTCGCTCACCGGCGCGGTCGCCCTGAACAACAGCGCGAGTCCACTCAGCTTCCTGTGTGGTTCGATCCGGGCGCTCGAGAACAACAACTCCGACAAGTCCGCCGACCTGTGCGCGGAGTTCCTGGCACCGGTGATCAGTTCGCTGGCTATGAATTACGTGCCGGTCATGACCAACCCGGCCAGCGGCGTGACGGCTTTCCCGGAGCAGCTGGTGTACAGCGACCCGAGCCTGGCCGGTGCCGGCCAGCCGAACTCGGCGCCCGCCGCCGCCCCGATCACCGTGCCCGAAGGTCTTGCCGGGCTTGCCGTTCCAGGAGGACAGCGATGAGGCGCCAACGCGCACTCGCCGGGCTGGCCGTCGGCGTCGCCGTCGCGCTCGGCACCACCGGCTGTCAGTTCGACGGGCTCAACTCCCTGCCCATGCCCGGTTCCGAGGGCCGCATGGCCGGCTCCTACACCGTGCGGATCCAGATGCCCAATGTCACCACCCTGACCCGGAATTCGCCGGTGCGGGTGGACGATGTCGAGGTCGGCAACGTCACCGGGATCGAGGTCGAGGGCTGGCACGCGCTGGTGACGGTCTCGCTCAACCCCGATGTGCGCCTGCCCGCCAACGCGGTCGCCAAGATCGGCCAGACCAGTCTGCTCGGCAGCAACCACGTCGAGCTGTCCGAGCCGACGACGGTCGCGCCGACGGGCCAGTTGCGCGACGGCGACGTCATCCCGCTCGAGCGGGCCGGCGCCTATCCGACCACCGAGCAGGTGCTGTCCTCGTTGTCGGTGGTGCTCAACGGCGGTGGTATCGCCCAGCTCGAGACCATCACCACCGAGCTGAACGCGATGGTGAACGGCCGCGAGGCCGAGATCGCCGACCTGTTGCCCCAGCTCAACGAGCTGACCACCGGTCTGGAGCGGCAGACCGGCAGCATCATCGCCGCGATGGAAGGCCTGGACCTGCTCGCGGTGCGCCTGGCCGATCAGCGTGACGTGATCGCCGAGGCGATCGAGCAGATCCATCCCGCGCTCACCGCGCTGGCCGACCGGTCGGCGAACATCACCACCGCGATCACCGCGCTCGGTGAGCTCGGCGACGTCAGCGAACGACTCATCAAGACCAGCGGCGACGATCTGGTGGCCAATCTCCGCAGTCTCGGTCCCGTGCTGAAGACGCTGGCCGACACCGGCAACAACCTGGTCCAGGCGCTGGGCATCCTGCCGACCTTCCCGTTCCCGATCCGGAACATCGACAACGCGATCATGGGCGACTACATGAACTTGTTCATCACGTTCGACCTGACCGCCAGTCGGCTCGACAGCAACTGGCTCACCGGCACTCCGCTGGGCGGTCGCTTCGGTGGCGTCGAAGGCGTCGTCGGCTCGTTCGCGCCGTCGACCGCGACCGACGCGGGCAACCCGGCGACCACGCCGCTGGGCGCACCGGCGAGCCCGGGGCCCACGCTCAATCTGCCCGGGCTGCCGCCCATCCCCGGTCTGCCCGCCATCCCCGGACTCACCGCGCCACTGCCGGGCCAGGAAGGGGCGGGTCGATGAAACTCACCCGGTTCGTGCGAGCCCAGCTCGTGATCTTCGCGGTGCTCACGGTGATCGGCCTCGTCGTGATGAGCGTCAGCTACCTGCAGTTGCCCGCGATGTTCGGCATCGGCCGATACGCGGTGACCGTGCAGCTGGCCGCCACCGGCGGTCTCTACCCCACCGCGAATGTCTCCTACCGCGGGCAGAACATCGGCAAGGTCGAGGCGGTCCGGCTGACGACGGCCGGAGTCGAAGCGGATCTGTCGATCGACAGCGACTACAAGGTGCCCGCCGATGCGAGCGCGTGGGTGCGCAGTGTCTCGGCGATCGGCGAGCAGTATGTCGACCTGGTGCCCACCGAGCAGCCGTCGGAGGCGAATCTGCGTGACGGCTCGGTGATTCCGGAGCAGCGTACCCATCTGCCCCAGGACGTCGGCACGATGCTGGACCAGGCCGACAAGCTGCTCCAGTCGGTCGCCGACACCCGCCTGCGGCAGGTCATCGACGAGGCGTTCCTCGCCTTCAACGGCGCGGGCCCCGATCTACAGCGGTTCATCGACTCGGCCGCGCTGCTGGTGCAGCAGGCCGAAACCGATATCGAGCCCACCAAGAAGCTGCTCGACCAGATCGGTCCGCTGCTGGACACCCAGACGCGTTCCGCGGACGATATCCGTTCCTGGACGGCGGATCTGGCCACGGTCACCGATCAGCTGCGCGAGCACGATCCGGCCCTGCGCAGCCTGTTGAACAACGGCCCTTCCGCGATGGAAGTGGTGAACAAGCAGTTCCAGGGGCTGCGCCCGACCCTGCCGCTGCTGGCCAGCAACCTGGTGAGCCTCGGACAGGTCGGGGTGACCTACAACGCGAGCGTGGAGCAGCTCCTGGTTGTCTTCCCGCCGCTGATCGCGGCGCTGCGGACCGCTATCCGCGGGCCGATCCAGTACGGCGTGATGGTCGACTTCATGACCGTCCTCAACGACCCGCCCGCCTGCACCACCGGCTTCCTGCCCGCGGATCAGTGGCGGGAACCGAGCGACCTGACCCCGATGGACACCCCACCCGGGCTCTACTGCAAGGTGCCGCAGGACTCGAACATCGCGGTTCGCGGCATCCGCAACACCCCGTGCATGGAATTCCCCGGCGTCCGGGCACCCACGCCCGAACTGTGCCGGACGGGGTTCGTGCCGCAGGGCAACAACCCGCCGTTCGGGCCGGTTCAGCCGGTCGCTCCGGCGTCGGCACCGGCAGGCGCATCGACGGGCGGTGTGACCCCCGCCGCAGCGCGCCCCTATGATCCGTCCACGGGCAGCTATCTGGGCACGGACGGACGCACGTACCGCCAAGGTGACATCGCCGAGGACGGCTCGGGCACCGTGCCGGCCAGCTGGCAGGCGATGTTGGAGGAGCAGCAACGATGAACGACAACGACAACCGCCGCCCGCGCAGGCGGGCCGCACGCTCGGCCGGGCCACCGGTCGAGGAGACGGCGGCCGAGACAGTCACCATCAGCAAGAGCGAAACCGCATCACCGTCGGCGGCGCTGGACGCGGAGGCCACGGCGAAGATCGCCGGAAACTCGGCCGCCGGCACAGCGGTGAAGCCGGCGGATGTCACCGTCCAGCTCGCGGCGAGCGAGCCTGCCGAATCCGGCGGCGCGGCGGCGCCTCGCGCGCGTGGCGGCATCCTGGCGCTCACCGCGGCGATCCTGCTCGTCCTCGCCCTGGTCGCCGGGGCCGGCTACGCGGCCTTCACCGCCTACTCGGTGAACCGGGACGAGGATCTGCGAGCGCAGTACACCGAGACCGCCCGTCAGGCGGTGCTGAACCTCACCACGATCCGCGCGCAGACGGCCAAGGAAGACATCGACCGCATCCTGGCGGTGGCCTCCGGTGACTTCAAGACCGAGTTCGACGGTCGCGTCGATCCGTTCATGGACGTCGTCAAGCAGGCGAATGTGGTCTCCTCCGGCGAGGTCGTCGAATCGGGCATCGTCACCGCCGACGCCGACTCCGCGCAGGTTCTCGTCGCCGCCAAGCAGACGGTGAGCAACAACGGCTCGCCCGAACCGCAGTCGCGGCAGTACCGATTCCGGGTCACCGTGTCGAACAGCGACACCGGCATGACCGTGTCGAAGGTGGAGTTCGTCGGATGAGCCAGCGTATGAAGATCGTCTTCGGCGGCCTCGCCGCCCTCGGCCTGATCGCGGCGGTGGTGCTCGGGGTGAGCGGCTACCAGCTGTGGCAGCACGACCGGACCGAGCAGGCCCGCAGCGACGCGATGAGCACGGCGAGCCGCACGGTCAGCGCCATGTTCACCTACGAGCCCGCCACCGTCGACACCGAGCTGCCCAAGGCGGCCGACGGCCTGACCGAGTCCTTCCGCAACGACTACCTGAAGCTGATCAAGGAAGCCATCGCGCCGGGCGCGAAGGAGAAGCAGCTCACCGTCAAGGCCACGACCCAGGCCGAGGGCATCGTCTCGGCCGAGCCCGAGCATGCGGTGGTGCTGCTCTACCTGAACCAGCTGACCACCAGCAAGGACACCCCGAACGGCACCGCCTCCGGCAGCCGGGTGCGGGTAACGATGGACAAGTCCGGGGACCGCTGGCTGGTCGCACAGGTCACGCCGGTCTGAATCCCCGCGAGAATCGCTGTTTCCGTGGCCGTCGGCCCGGCCTGACTCAGGCCGGGCCGCGGTTGTCTCGGGGTAGCCGCACGACGAAGGTCGCCCCGCCGCCCGAGGTCCGCCGCACCCGGACCGTGCCGCCGTGTGCGGCGACCAGCGCGGCCACGATGGACAGCCCGAGGCCCGTGCCGCCGCTGCTGCGGGTGCGTGAGGAGTCGGCGCGATAGAACCGCTCGAAGATCCGCGCCGATTCCTCCGTGGACAAGCCGGGGCCGGTGTCGGCGACTTCGAGGAGTACCTCGTCCTGGGCGGGGGTCAGTCGCACCGTGATCGCGGTGCCGTCGGGGGTGTGGGTCCGGGCGTTGTTGAGCAGGTTGGTCAGGATCTGGCGCAGCCGGTGGTCGTCGCCCAGGATCTCCAAGGTGCCCGTGCCGTCGGCGATCTCGAGGGTGATCGGCCGGTGCTCGCCCTGCGCGGCCTCCACCGCGCGAGCGCTGTGCACGGCGTCGCCGGCGATCGCGAGCAGGTCGACCGGCGTCAGGTCGACGGGGCGTTGCGCGTCGAGCCTGGCCAGCATGAGCAGGTCTTCCACCAGCAGGCCCATCCGCTGTGCCTCGTGTTCGATGCGATTCATGAACATCGCCGGATCGCCGGTCGCGCCCTGCCGGTACAGCTCGGCGAAACCGCGGATGGTGGTGAGCGGAGTGCGCAGTTCGTGACTGGCGTCGGCGACGAAACGCCGCATCCTGGCCTCGGATTCGCGCGCGGCGGCCTCGGAGGCCGCGGTCGCGGCGAAGGCCTGCTGGATCTGGGTGAGCATGCTGTTGAGCGAGCGCGAGAGCCGGTCGACCTCGGTGTCGGTGCCGCGCACCGGAACCCGGCGATGCAGTTGACCCTCCGCGATCGCCGCCGCGGTGGCCTCGACCCGGCGCAGCGGCCGCAGACTACCGCGCACCACGAAGTAGGCGGCCACGGCCAGGGCGATCAGCACGATCGCGCCCACCACCAGCTGCAACACGACGAGATTGCGCACGGTCTCGATGTTCTCGGTGAGCGGCCACGCCACGGTCGCGGTCGCGCGATGCCCGTTGACGGTCAGCACGCGCCACTGATCGGTCGAATCGCCCTGCGAGCCGACGGTAACCGGTTGGAGCGCAGGGGGATTCGGGAGGTCAGGAATGGCGTCGGTGCCGAAGACGTTGTCCAGCGTGATGTTTCGGGTGCCGTCGGTGCTCGCGGCGGTGAGGTAGTACCGTCCCGGCGGCTGCCGATCCGACGACGGGGTGGGCAGGGGTGGCGCGGGCAGCCCGACCCGGCGCTCCCATTCGATCGCGGCATCGGTCAGCTGCTGGTCGGTGCGGTTGCGCAGCGAGTTCTCCATCGCCTTGGTGACGACGAAACCCGAAGCGATCAAACCGAATCCGGCCAGGGCGACCAGCATCAGCACCAGCGTCACGCGCAGCGGGATCGCCGAGAACCTGCGGGCGACGCGGGCGCGCAGACTCATCGCGCGACCGGCTCCCGCATGACGTACCCGACGCCACGCAGGGTGTGGATCAACCGCTGTTCACCGGTGTCGACCTTCTTGCGCAGATACGACACGTAGGTCTCCACCACGCCGACCTCACCGCCGAAGTCGTAGCGCCACACGTGATCCAGGATGCGGGGTTTGCTGAGGACGCTCCCCGCGTTCACCATGAAATAGCGCAGCAGCGTGAACTCGGTGGGGGACAGGGCGACCGGCTCGCCCGCCTTCCACACCTCGTGGGTGTCGTCGTCGAGTTCGATGTCGGCGAAGCGCAGCCGGGTACTGGCCTGTTCGGGTGCGGTCCGGCCGGAGCGGCGCAGGATCACCCGCAGCCGGGCCACCACCTCCTCGAGGCTGAACGGCTTGGTGACGTAGTCGTCGGCGCCCAGGGTCAGGCCGGTGATCTTGTCCTCGACCTCGTCGCGGGCGGTCAGGAACAGCACCGGCGCGTCGATGCCGTCGGCGCGCAACCGGCGCAGCAGGCCGAAGCCGTCCATGCCGGGCATCATCACGTCGACGATCAGCGCCTCCGGGCGGAACGCGCGGGCCTTGTCCAGGCCCTCGGCGCCGTCGCTCGCCGTCGCCACCTCGAAGCCCTGGTAGCGCAGGCTCACCGCCAGCAACTCGACGATCATCGGTTCGTCGTCGACGACGAGCACCCTGGCCTCGGGTGCTTCCGGCACACCGCTCATGGATCTCATGGTCCACCACCCGGCTGGGAGGTGGCTGCCACCACGCTGTGAGGTCGCTGTGAGCGCCTCAGCGCGACTCGCGGTACACGTCCTCGTCCTCGCTCAGCAGGGCCGCCCCGGCGACGTTGCCCTGGGAGAGGGCGTCGAGGAAGGCGCGCGCCCAGCGTTCGACGTCGTGGGTGAGCACCTGGCGGCGCATCGAGCGCATCCGGCGGCGCTTGGTGTCGCGGTCGTCGTCGAGCGCGCCGATGATGGCGTCCTTGACGCTGTCGAGGTCGTGTGGGTTGCACAGGTAGGACTGGCGCAGCTCGGCCGCGGCGCCGGTGAACTCGCTCAGCACCAGGGCGCCGTTGAGGTCGCTGTGGCAGGCCACGTACTCCTTGGCGACCAGGTTCATGCCGTCGCGCAGGGGCGTGACCAGCATGGCGTCGGCGGCGACGAAGAAGGCGATCAGTTCGTCGCGGGGGATCGGGCGGTGCAGGTAGTGCACGACCGGGTAGCCGACCCGGGCGAACTCGCCGTTGATCCGGCCCACCTGGCGTTCGATGTCGCCGCGCATCTTGATGTAGCTCTGCACCCGCTCACGGCTCGGGGTGGCCAGCTGCACCATCACCGTCTCGGCGGGGTCGACCCGGCCCTCCTCCAGCAGTTCCTGCAGGGCGTTGAGCCGGATGTCGATGCCCTTGGTGTAGTCCAGGCGGTCGACGCCGAGCATGATGTTCTTCGGATTGCCCAGCTCGGCGCGGATCTTGGCGGCCCGCTCCCGCACCGACCGGCGCCGGGAGTGTTCGTCGAGCTCGGCGGAGTCGATCGAGATGGGGAACGCGCCGACGCGCACCGTGCGGAAGCCGACCTGCACGACGCCCAGCTTGGAGCGCACGCCGATGGTGCCCCGGGAGGTGGGCTGCCCGGCTAGTCGGCGGGCCAGGTAGAGGAAGTTCTGCGCGCCGCCGGGGAGATGGAAGCCGATCAGGTCGGCACCGAGCAGGCCCTCGACGATCTCGGTCCGCCACGGCATCTGCATGAACAGCTCGACCGGCGGGAACGGGATGTGCAGGAAGAAGCCGATGGTGAGGTCGGGCCGCAGCATGCGCAGCATCTTCGGTACCAGCTGCAGCTGGTAGTCCTGCACCCAGACGGTGGCGCCCTCGGCGGCCACCTTCGCGGTCTCCTCGGCGAACCGGCGGTTGACCTCGACATAGGCGGCCCACCAGGCCCGGTCGTAGACCGGACGCACGATCACATCGTGGTAGAGCGGCCACAGCGTGCCGTTGGAGAACCCCTCGTAGTAGTCCTCGACCTCCTGCGCCGTCAGCGGCACCGGGTGCAGTTCCAGACCGTCTTCGATGATCGGCTCGACTTCGACGTCCGGGACGCCCGCCCAGCCGACCCACGCCCCCTTGTTGCTGCGCAGTACCGGTTCCAGGGCGGTCACCAGACCACCCGGGCTGCGCTTCCACCTGGTCGTTCCGTCGGGCAGGCGCTCGAGGTCGACCGGCAGCCGGTTCGCGACGACGACGAACCCCGAGCCCGCACCGGTCGGTGTGGCCGCGACGGACTCGCTGTTCTCGGACGGACGGTCGTTGGACTGTTTATCGATCATCTGGTCCACTCACGCATCCTTTGCGCGTCGCAGGGTTCGCTTTGAGGTTGTGGTAGTCGGAGGGTCAGCTGGGGCCGATGCCGAGCATCGACAGCAGCATCCGGCACTCGTCGGCGTCTTCGGCGTATGCCGCGACGACGCGCTGTGCCTGGCGAGCGGTCTCGTCGGCCAGTGGCTCGAGCTCGTCGTCGGCGATGTCGTTGGCGCTGCTCTTGGCGGCCATAGTGGTTCGTCCTCCCGGTTTCCAAACGCTCTGCGTGCGAGTAGTCAATACTATCGGTCGCCCGTGCACGGCCGATGAACTCCCGACCCGATCACCCCACCCCGGTGCAGGGTCGTGGCGGTCCCGTTACCGTGAGTGTCGGACAGCTCAACCCCGCAGAGAGGTTTGTTTCATGCCAGTGGCCACGGTGAACGGCATCGCACTGAACTATCAGGTCAAGGGCGACCGTACCAAGGGCACCGACGTCAAGGGCGGCGGTCCGCTGGTGGTGTTGATCATGGGCACCGGATCGCCCGGTCGGGTGTGGGAACTCCATCAAGTGCCCGCGCTGGTTGCGGCCGGGTACCGGGTGTGCACCTTCGACAACCGGGGTATCGCGCCGTCGTTCGAGGCACCCGGCGGCATGCGGATCGAGGAGCTGGTCGCCGACACCGCGGCGCTGATCGAATTCCTCGACGAGGGTCCCGCGCTGGTCGCTGGCACCTCGATGGGCGCCCGGGTCGCCCAGGAACTGGCGCTGGCCCGTCCCGACCTGGTCCGCAAGGCCGTGTTCATGGCCGGGCACGGCAGGCTCGACCAGTTCCAGAAGACGCTGTCGGCCGGTGAGCAGGATCTCGACGCCGCCGGTGTGCAGCTGCCCGCCAAGTTCGAGGCGGCACTGACCGCGGTGATGAATCTGTCGCCGGCGACCATGTCCGACACCAATGCCGCCCGCGACTGGCTCGACCTGTTCGAGTTCACCGGCGGGCCTGCCACGCCGGGCATCCGCGCGCAGCGGGCCATGGATCACGAGTTCAACCGGGTGGCCGCCTATCGTGCGATCACGGTGCCCTGCCTGGCAATCGGCTTCGCCGATGATAGGATGATTCCGCCTTATCTGTCGCGGGAAGTCGCCGACGCCATCCCCGGCGCCAGGTACCAGGAAATCCCGGACACCGGCCACTACGGCTACCTGGAACGCCCCGAGGCGGTCAACAAGATCCTCCTCGATTTCTTCGCGGCTTGACCGCCGAGGCTGAGGTAACCACCTACACGTAACGTCAGCCTTGCTAGGGTCGACACAACGCCCGGGGTTCGCCCCCCGAAGCGATCCCGTACACAGCGCCAGTATCCAGTGAGGTGAAATTGAGCACCAACCCCTTCGACGACGAGGACGGCCGCTTCTTCGTTCTGGTCAACGACGAAGAGCAGCACTCCCTGTGGCCCGCGTTCGCCGAGGTCCCGGCGGGTTGGCGTGTCGTGTTCGGCGAAGAGAGCCGGGCCGCGTGCGTCGAGTACGTCGAGAAGAACTGGACCGATATGCGTCCCAAGAGCCTGCGCGACGCGATGGCCGCCGACGATGCGGCTCGCGCCCAGTCCTGAGCAGTAACACCGATACTGCGCCGGGACCTCGCTGAGCGCGACGGCCGCGTGGCACCTCTACCGATGCCACGCGGCTGCCGCGTCCCGCTATGATGGTCGCTGCCCTTCGGGGCGCCTGTTCGTACCCGCCTCCTTAGCTCAGTGGTAGAGCACCGCTCTTGTAAAGCGAAGGTCGTCAGTTCAATCCTGACAGGGGGCTCTCACGGAACCCGGCCCGACAACGGGTCGGGTTCTTTGTCGGTCAGGGGCGGTCGACCCCAAGACTTTTGGGGCCACCCCGCGTCCATGCGCTGCGGTATCTTCCATGCGATCGCCGCACCAGCCGGCGCGCAGAGGGAGACGCTCCACATGTTCGACAAGTCCTTTGCGGCCGCCGTGCTCTCGGTGAGCGCCGCTGCCGTCCTCGCGGCACCGCCCGCCACCGCCGACCCGGTCAACTGGGGCGCCGTTTCCCTCAGCGTGTGGGGCAACGTCTACGCGTTTTCGGTCAACCACCCCACGGAAGCCGACGCGATTCGAGCCGCGGACCGAGCGTGCAAGGGTCAAGGCATCATCGACTGCCGGACGATGGTGACGTTCGCGGACGGCTGCGGTGCGGTCGTGACCAGTCCGCTCGCGATCGTCGCGGGATTCCCGATCGTGGGCTTCGGTAAAGGGGCGAACCCAGGGGAGGCGATTGCGGACGCCACCCGCAACCTCCCCACCGGCACCGGGAGCGCCGGTTCGTTCGATCGTGACCACGCCTGCACCTGGCTGTGATCGACAGGCCGCCGGCTCGGTCCTGACGTGGCTCCGAGTTGTTCGTAGCGCGCGACGGCAGCTCGTGCCCCAGAAAGCAGGGGCGATCGATCCACTCCGAAACAGTGGCGTTTCTCACTAGGCTCACTCGCACGCCGAACCCCGGCGTACCTGTTCGAGAGGGATCCTCGTGAAACGCTTCGCCATCCTCGCCGCCGCGGTCACCGCGTTCGGCGCCGCCTCCGCCGGGCTCGCCACCGCGACCCCGGCGCAGTCCGCCTCGGGTCAGCCGACGACGGCCCAGCCGGTCGTCCTGCAGACCGGCTCGGCCGTGATCGACCTGCTCGCCTACTTCGCCGCGGGCTGCTTCGGCAGCTGGAGCCCCGCCCCGCCCCCGCACTGCGTCACGCAGTGACCGCTCGATCCTGACCGGTCAGGCCCCCGACCTGTGTCGACGCGGCGGGGGCCGTACGGCCTGGCCGCCTCAGGCCGGGACGTTGGCCTCGTAGCCGAGTTCCCGGAGGGCGGCCTTGATCTTGGCCTGGGCCTCGTCGAGGGACTCGGGTGTGGGGGCGGTGTCGGCGCCGGAGATGTCGAAGTCGCCCATGGTGTAGGCGGGGAAGACATGGGTGTGCAGGTGGGGGACCTCCAGGCCGGCGATGAGCAGGCCCGCGCGGGGCGCGTCGAAGGCGATGCGGACGGCCTGGCCGATCTTCTGGGCGAGGCCGGTCAGGCGCGCCATGACGGCGGGGTCGACGTCCTGCCACTGGTCGATCTCGGCGCGCGGCACGATGAGGGTGTGACCCTGGGTGACGGGGGCGATGGTGAGGAAGGCGACGAATTCGTCGTCCTCCCAGACGAAACGGCCGGGAAGCTGTCCGGCGATGATCGCGCTGAAGACGGATGCCATAGCGGCGAGCCTAGCTAGATCGCGACGAAATGCGACAGGATGCCCTGCACCTCGTAGATGTCGACCTGGCGGTTGAACCGCTGCCTGACCGGCTCGTTCCCGCTGCCGATCCAGATGTGGAGCTCGGCGTCGAGATCGAAGGTGCCCGCGGTCTCGACGGCGAAATGGGTGATCGAGCGGTAGGGGATGGAGTGGTAGCTGACCTTGCGGCCGGTGACGCCCTGCTTGTCGACCAGGATCAGCCGGCGATTGGTGAACAGCATCGCGTCGCGCACCAGCAGGTAGGCCGAATAGACCTGCTCACCCTGGCCGAACAGCTTGGCGTACTCCTGCTGCGCGGCGGCCGGGTCGATCCGGCCCGCATTGCCCATCATCCCGTCGAGCAGACCCATGCTTGCTCCCCTCGCCTTCCCCGGCGGCCGTGTCGTCGCGCCAGCCCCATTGTCCCCCAAGTGAACCCGATGCGGGTGGTGTGCGCGGGTGAATTCCCGACGCCGGGGCAGGGTTCGGATCCGTCGCCGCGGCCCGGTGACCGCTACCGGATATCGCGACGCGGTAGCGGGCTGGGGCGTGCGCAGCGGGCGTGAAGAGCGCGACTAATCTGTGACCGTGCGCGTACTCGTCATCGGTTCCGGAGCCCGTGAACATGCCCTCGTCCTGGCGCTACGCCGGGATCCGTCGGTGACGGCGGTGATCGCCGCCCCGGGCAATCCCGGCATCGGACAACATGCCGAACTACGTCCGGTCGACCCGTGCGCGGCCGAGGACGTCGTCGCGCTGGCCACCGAGGTCGCCGCCGATCTCGTGGTGATCGGCCCCGAGGTGCCGCTGGTGCTCGGCATCGCCGACGCCGTGCGTGCGGCCGGATTCCCGGTCTTCGGCCCGTCCAAGGACGCGGCCCGGATCGAGGGCTCGAAGGCGTTCGCCAAGGACGTGATGGCGGCCGCCGGTGTGCGGACCGCGCACAGCGAGATCGTCGACACCCCGGCCGACCTGGACGCCGCGCTCGATCGCTTCGGTCCGACCTGGGTCGTCAAGGACGACGGGCTGGCCGCGGGCAAGGGCGTCGTGGTGACCGACGACCGTCGCGCGGCCCGCGATCACGGCGCCGAGCTGCTCGAACAGGGCCACCCGGTGCTGCTCGAGTCGTTCCTGGACGGCCCGGAGGTGTCGCTGTTCTGCCTGGTCGACGGCGAGACCGTGGTCCCGCTGCTGCCCGCGCAGGACCACAAGCGCGTCGGCGACGGCGATTCCGGCCCGAACACCGGCGGCATGGGCGCCTACACGCCGCTGCCGTGGCTGCCAGAGGAGACGCTGACCGAGATCGTCGAGGATGTGGTGAAGCCGGTCGCGGCCGAGCTGGTCCGCCGGGGCAGCTCGTTCTCCGGGCTGCTGTACGCCGGTCTGGCCGTCGGCACCAACGGTCCCGCGGTCGTCGAGTTCAACTGCCGCTTCGGCGATCCCGAGACCCAGGCCGTGCTGGCCCTGCTGGACAGCCCGTTCGCCGAGCTGCTGCACGCCACCGCCACCGGTCGCCTGGCCGAGGTCGAACCGCCGCGCTGGAAGGACGGCTCCGCGATCACCGTCGTGCTGGCCGCCGAGAACTACCCCGCTCGCCCGCGCACCGGTGACGTGATCACCGGCGCCGAGGACGGTGCGCTGGAAGGCGAGACGCTGGTGCTGCACGCGGGCACCGGGCAGCGCGAGGACAAGACGCTGGTCTCGGCCGGCGGCCGGGTGCTCAATGTGGTCGGGGTCGGCGCCGATCTCGCCGAGGCTCGCGAGCGCGCCTACGCGCGGCTCGCCCAGATCAAGCTGCCCGGCAGCCACTTCCGCACCGATATCGGCGCGACCGAGGTGGTCGTCCCGGAGCGCAAAGCGCAGTAGCGCGCGAATCGCGAACGAGGGGCATCGGGTCCGGAGCGGGTCCGATGCCCCTTGTCGTGTCGTCAGGTGAGCTGGAGGCCGTGCGTGGCGAGCCAGGCCTGCGGGTCGACGTGGTTGCCGTTCTGGACGATCTCGAAGTGCAGGTGCGGGCCGGTGGAGTCGCCGCGGTTGCCGATGCGGGCGATCTGCATGCCCGCGGGGACCCGTTCGCCGGGGGAGACGAAGAAGTCGTACATGTGGCCGTAGATGCTGATGGTGCCGTCGTCGTGCCGGATGCGCACCCACAGGCCGAAGCCCTGGGCCGGACCCGCTTCGACGACCGTGCCGTCGGCGACGGCGTAGATGGGGCTGCCGATGGGGGCGGCGATGTCGATGCCGCGGTGCATGGTGCCCCAGCGGGAGCCGAAACCCGAGGTGAACGCGCCCTTGGCGGGCAGACTGAAGCCGCCGAGGGAGGGGGTCGCCCCCGGCGTCACGGTCCCGGGGACCACCGGCGCCCGCGTCCCCATCCAGTCCTGCCACTCGCCCGAGGCCGCGGCCGCCGCCTCGGCCTTCGCGCGCTCGAGGGTGGCGCGGGCCGCCGCCGC
>NZ_JBCGFB010000048.1:0-42289 GCF_038752175.1 Nocardia sp. No.11
TCTTTCGCGAGGAAGGCGGCCTTTTCCGTTCCTCAGTCGAGGTGCGCCTTGGCTTCCGCGTAGGAGCCGGTGGGGGCGTTCTCGTCGCGGGTGTAGACCAGGTGCAGCACGCCGGTCCCGAAGGTCTCCGACGAGAGCAGGCGCAGCGGAATCGGCGCGCTGTCCTCGAGCAGCCGCTCGCCCTTCCCGACCGCGATCGGATGCACCAGCAGGTGCAGTTCGTCCAGCAGTCCTGCGGCCAGCAGCTGACGCACCACCGATACCGAACCGCTGATCGCGATGTCCCCGCCGTCCTCGTTCCGCAGCGCGGCCGCGGCCTCGGTGAGCTCGCCGTCGAGCCGCTCGGAATTGCGCCAGGACAATTCCGGATGTTCCTGGTGGGTGACCACCAGCTTGCGCGCGTCCCCCAGCTTCTTCGCGAACCCGGCGTCCGGCCCGCCATCGGCTTCCCGGTCCGGCCACGCGCCGGCGAAACCCTCGTAGGTCCCGCGGCCGAGCAGCAACGTGTCGGCGCTGCCGAGCTGGGCGTCGACCGCGGCGCCCATGGCGTCGTCGAAGTACGGGAAGTGCCAATCCTGGGGGTCGGCGATCACGCCGTCGATCGACATGAACAGTCCGGCGGTGATTTTCCGCATCGCGATTCTCCTCTGACGAGCACTGAGTGGGTCGCTTGATACGACGGCACGGCACCCACGAACTCATCGCCGCGACCGTTCGAGTTCCGCTGTGAACGCTGTGATGGCGGTGGCGAGGGAGGTGGGGTGGGTGAGGGCGAGGCCGTGGTCGGCGTCGGGGAGCAGGACGGATCGGGCGTGAGGGAACCAGGTGTTGATCAGGTCCTCGATCTCGGCGAACCACGGGCCGCTCGCGGTGCCGCCGAGGTAGAGGACGGGAGCTTGGACGCGGGTGGCGTCGGTGGCGGTGAAGGTCCAGGTGAGGAGGGCGGACAGGTCGGTGGTGAAGAAGGTGGGCGCGTCGGTCGTCGCCTGCGCTGTGGCGCCGGGGAGCTGCCGGTCGAGGACGCCGCGCCAGTCGGGTCCGCTGACGATCTCCATCAGGTGCGCGAGGGCGGCGTCGGCACCCGCGGCCGCGTATTCGCGCTGGAGTTCGGTGCAGGCGGAACGGAATTCGGCGAGGTGGACCGGCGGGGGCTCGATCAGGATGAGCGAACGGACGCGCTCCGGCAGGTCGGCCGCCAGTTGCAGGGCGACGGCGCCGCTGTAGGACAGCCCGAGCACCTGCGTGGAGTCGATATCCAGCGCGGTGAGCAGGGCCGCGCAGTCCCGCGCGTCACGACTGATCGAGCCGGGGCCGGTCACCGGATCGCTGCCCGCGTAGCCGCGCCGGTGATAGCGGATGGTGGTGAAATCGCGCGCCAGCGCCTCCGCCAACGGCGCGCATTCCTCGGCCAGCAGCCCGGTCTGGATCAACACGAGCGGCGGCCCGGTTCCGCCGATGATCACTTCCAGGCCGACCTCGCCCGCGAGCACACGACGAACACCGTGGCGAAGGCGGGACATGGCAGCCACCTCGATCCATCGAGCCTGCTCAGCCAGTGTATTCCACCAGGACGACCGGCCACGGGGAGCGCGTCGACGCGGTGCGGCCTCCTCACACCTGGGTTACGAGCGTCCAGATCACCAGCAGGGGCAGGGTGCTCAGATAGGCGATCCCGCTGTATCGGAACACCTTCTCGGCCATGAGGCCACCATCGTTTCCGGTCAGCACTTTCATCGGGTTCGTGGATTCGTTGTCGCCGCCGTCGTCCAAGGTCAACGCGCACACCAGCAGCAGTGTGTCGGCGACGACGAGCAGGGGCCACACGGTCGGCGAGGCGGCGAATCCGGCGAAGATCAACGGCCCGAAGGTGAGGGCGGGCAGCAGGCCGAGGGTGAACACGCTGACACCGGCATAGATCATGGCGAACCAGCCGAACGCGGTGAGTCGCAGGAGCAGCGCGAGAACAACGACGCCGATTTGGATGTAGCCCATCGACGCACCTCCCCTGTGCCGCGCGACTGGATTCTGCGTAAGTGAGCCTAGAACACCCCGCACCACGCCGCGGCCCACCGTTCGTGACGTCGGGGTGGCAGCTTCGAGCGCGAGGTTTCCGGCTATCGGTAGTGCGCGGCCGCGTCGAGTACCGCGGAGCGATAGGCGCGACCGAAGAGGACGGCGTGGACGAGCAGGAGGGGGAGCTGGTGGAGGGGGACGCGGGTGCGCCAGTCGTTGGCCAGCGGGTGGGTTTCGTGGTAGGCGGCGATGATTCGGGAGAGGTGTGGGGCGCCGCCGAAGAGGATGAGGGTGGCGAGGTCGGTTTCGCGGTGGCCGCCGTGGGCGGCGGGGTCGATCAGGTAGGGGGTGTCGCCGGGGCCCCAGAGGATGTTGCCGGGCCAGAGGTCGCCGTGGATGCGCGACGGTAGTTCGGCGGGGGCCTCGATGTGGATGGATTCGACGAGGCGGGCGTCGGCGGCGTCGAGGGCGCCCGCGTCGACGGCGAGTCGCAGGTACGGGAGGACGCGGCGCTCGCGGAACCAGGTCGGCCAGTCGTCGCCGGGGGTGGTGTCGAGCGGCAGGCTGCCCAGGTAGCCGACACCGTCGCCGTCCTGGGCCGCGACATCGCCGGTCGCGCCGAAGGTGGGTGCGCCCGCGTCGTGGGTGGTGGCCAGACCGTGGCCGAAACGCTCCGCGGCGGCGGCCGTCGGTTCGGCGTGGTCGACCCACCGCATGAGCACCAGGTCGTCGGAGACGGCGTACACCTCCGGCACCGCGACCCCCTCCGCCGCCCGCAACCAGCTCAGCCCGGCCGCCTCGGCGGCGAAGAAGCCGGGCGGCGCCGCGGCGGGCGCACCGTCGGTGGGCGCCGCGGAGACCCCGCCGGGCCAGGTCTTGAGGAACAACTGCGTCCCGTCGTCGAGTCCGATCCGTTCGGCGACGGCGATCGACCCACCACCGACGGGAGTCGTCCGCAGCCGCTGATGGGTGAGGAAGGTGGGCAGCAGGTGCGGGTTCGCGCGCAGGTACGGCAGGTCCACGGCTGCCATTGTGCCCAGGCGCCCCGGCCGCGGTGGCCGATCGACTCACGCGACACGCGGACCACTTTATAAACAGGTATTACTAAACACTGTTCATAAAGGGCCGATCCGTGGTTTCATCGATGCTGGACGTGGTCCGCATCACGTTGAGACCGGAGGAGACAGTCGTGACCAGCACCAACATCCCCGCGGGATTCGATTTCACCGATCCCGACCTGCTCGCCAGCCGATTGCCGATCGCTGAGTTCGCCGAACTGCGCCGGACCGCGCCGGTCTGGTGGTGCGCCCAGCCGGACCGCGCCAGCGGGTTCGACGACGGCGGCTACTGGGTGGTGTCCAAGCTGGCCGACATCAAGGAGATCTCGAAGAACCCCGACGACTTCTCCTCGCACGAGAACACCGCCATCATCCGGTTCAACGAGGAGACCACCCGCGAGCAGATCGACATGCTCGGCAACATGCTGATGCTGAACCTGGATCCGCCGCAGCACACCAAGATCCGCCGGATCGTGTCGAAGGGCTTCACCCCGCGCGCGGTGGAGAACCTGCGGGCCGCGCTCACCGAGCGGGCCGAGCGGATCGTGTGGGAGGCCAAGAAGTCCGGGCGCGGCGACTTCGTCGAGCAGGTGGCCGTCGAACTGCCGTTGCAGGCGATCGCCGAACTGCTCGGCGTGCCGCAGGAGGACCGCCGCAAGATCTTCGACTGGACCAACCAGATGATCTCCTACGACGATCCGGAGTTCGAGGGCAACCACCACACCGCCACCGCCGAGGTGATGGGCTACGCCTGGAACATGGCCGAGCAACGCCGCGGTTGTCCCGCCGCCGACATCGTCACCCAGCTGGTGAACGCCGATGTCGACGGTGAGCACCTCGGCTCCGACGAGTTCGCCTTCTTCGTCATCCTGCTCGCCGTCGCGGGCAACGAGACCACCCGCAATTCGATCACCCACGGCATGAAGGCCTTCGTCGACAACCCCGCCCAGTGGGAGCTCTACAAGGAGCAGCGCCCGCGCACCGCGCCGGACGAGATCGTGCGCTGGGCGACCCCGGTGACCGCGTTCCAGCGCACCGCCACCCGCGACCTGGAACTGGGCGGACAGCAGATCGAGAAGGGCCAGCGGATCGGGTTGTTCTACAGCTCGGCCAACTTCGACGAGGAAGCCTTCGCCAACCCGTTCGAGTTCGACGTGCTGCGCAACCCCAATCCGCACGTCGGCTTCGGCGGCACCGGCACCCACTACTGTGTCGGGGCGAATCTGGCCCGCCTGGAGATCGACCTGATGTTCAATGCCATTGCCGACGCGATGCCGAACCTGCGCCAGGTCGCCGACCCGGTGCGGCTGCGCAGCGGCTGGCTCAACGGCATCAAGCGCTGGGAGGTCGAATACGCTTGAACCGAAACATGATCGAGGGGGTGGCCGGGTGACGGGAAAGGCGCGTGGCCGCGCGCCCGTGGTGACCGATGCCGATATCCGGCGGGTCGCCCGGGCGCTGCTGGCCGCCCAGGGCCCGGACGCGGTCACCCTGCGTGCGATCGCCCGCGAGCTCGGCGTCACCGCGCCCGCGCTCTATCGGCACTACGCCTCGCGCGACGAGCTGATCGAGCGGTTGCGGGTGGAGTTCTGCACCGACCTGGCCGCGTTCCTCTCGGCCGAGATCGCGGTGCTGCCCGACGACGGCGCGGCGCAGTTCCTGGCCATCTGCCGCGGTTTCCGGCGGTGGGCGCTGGCTAATCCCCGGGAGTTCACCCTGGTGTTCGCCTCGCCCACCGCCGGCCGGTCGATGATGCGCCGTTTCGATGAGCCCTTCGGCCGGATCTTCCTCGCCGCGGCGGGCAGGCTGCTGGTGAGCTTCGAGATCGCCACCCCGCCCGGCGATACCATCCCGGCCGCGCTGCGCGAGGACCTCGTCGCCTTCCAGACCGATCTGCTGGCCATGCTCTCGGAGTCCGGCCAGAAGTTCCCGGCCGAGAAGCTGGACCTGGGCGTCACCTATCTGATGGTGCAGATCTGGGCTCGGCTCTTCGGCCACGTCACCCTCGAGGTGTTCGGCAACTACCCGATTCCGCTGGCCGATCCGGAGATCATGTTCGACGCCATGCTGGCCGACCTGGCCCGCACCACCGGTTTCGCCGACCGATGATCAGCGGCCGGCCGCGAACGCGATGATCGCCGCGGCGAGGTCGGCCGTGTGGGTGAGAGCGAGGCCGTGGTCGGCCCCGGCGAGCAGCACTGTTTCGGCTCGCGGGAACCAGGTGGTGATCAGCTCGGCGACCTCGGCGAACCACGGACCGCTCGCCGTCGCGCCGAGGTAGAGCACCGGCGCCCGGACCCGGGCCGCGTCCGCGGCGGTGAACGACCAGCTCAACAGCGCGGGCAGATCGGTGGCGAAGAAGGTGCCCGCGTCGGCCGCCGCCTGCTTCTCGGCGCCGGGCAGCTGCTGGTCCAGCAGCTCGCGCCAGCCCGGCCCGCTGATGATGCGCATCAGACGGTCCAAGGCTACCGCGCCGCCTTCGTCCCGGTACGCGCGATGGAGTTCGGTAGTGACGGAACGGAATTCGGCATTGTGGACCGGTGGTGGCTCGATCAGGGTCAGTGAGCGGACCCGCTCCGGCACGTCGGCCGCCAGCTGCAAGGCGACGGCACCGCTGTAGGAGAGCCCGAGCACGTGCGCGGCGTCGATGCCGAGCGCGGTGAGCAGGGCCGCGCAGTCGCGCGCGTCGCGGCCGATCGAGCCGGGACCGGTGACAGGATCGCTGCCCGCGTAGCCCCGGCGGTGGTAGCGCACCGTGGTGAACTCGCCGCCGAGTGCGGCCGCCAGCGGCGCGCATTCTTCGGCGAGCAGCCCGGTCTGGATCAGGACGAGGGGCGCGCCGCGGCCGCCGACGATCACCTCCAGGCCGACCTCGCCCACGCGCACCACGCGGACACCGCCGGGCGGGCTGGGCATGACGGCCACCTCGATCCATCGAGCCTGCTCACGCAGTCTATCCCCGGCCGACGGCTCGACTCTGTCGGTGCGGTGGGCCAAGATCGAGTCCAGAGCCGACCGGATGGGGAGGGAAGCGGCGATGGAACGCGAGCAGTTCGTGGAAACCGTGCTGGCGAGTGTGCGGGCGCACGGGATCGGTGATGCCGAGTACTCGGCCGAGGATTTCAGCGTGCAGCACAGTGACGGCCGGGTGATCTTCCTGGACAACATTTTTCGTGAGTGCCGCCATCTCGGCCCCGCCGAGAGCGAGGAACGGGTCACCGCCTTCGTCGCGGCGATGACCGGTTCCGACGACGTACCGGGAGACTGGGATTCGGTGCGCCCGATGCTGCGTTCGGTGCTGCGCCCGGTGACGCTGGGCCAGGACGGCCCGCGCCCGCTGCACCGCGCGGCGTTCCCGTTCATCGACGAGGTGATCGTCGTCGATCTGCCGCGGACACGGGCGTTCGTGTCCGTCGAGCAGGTCGCGTCCTGGGGTGTCGACGCCGAGCAGGTCTTCGCCGCGGCGCGCGACAATCTGCTGGCGCTGAGCAAGCCCGGCTCCCCGGCCGAACTACAGATCCTGCGCTTCGTCGATGACGGCGATTCCTACTGCGCCTCCTGGCTGCTGGTGCCGGGCTGGCTGGCCGGGTACGCGGGCGGGGCGGCCCGCCCGGTGGCGTTCATCGCCGAGAACGATTCCCTGCTGGTCGTTCCCGACGATCCGGAGCTGCTGGTCGAGGTGTTCGAGATGATCGAGCAGCAGTACCGCGACGCGGCCCGCCCGGTGTCGCCGCAGGGCTACACGGTCGACGAGCACGGCACGGTCGTCCCCTTCGACGAGGCGGGCCCGCACCCGTCGATGCCGCTGGCGCTGCGGGCGCGCGCGGGCCTGGCCGCGACCGAATACAGCATCCAGACAGACCATCTGAACACCATGTTCGAGGAATATCTGGAACTGCCCGACCTCGACATCGCCCCCGCCTACGCGGCCGCGGTCAACTACGAGGAGTCCACCGACGGCGCCTTCACCTCGGTGGTCTGGGGCGAGGGCGTGGAATACCTGCTCCCGGAGACCGACGTCGTGCGCTTCCTGCGCCGCGACGACAACGACGAGGTCGAACTCGTCTGCACCGTCCCCTTCCCCACCGTCGTCGAGATCCTCGGCCTCACTCCCCTGCCCACCCTCGACCCCATCCGCTTCGAAGCCCGCCACTGGCCCGACCCCACTGCCCTGTCCCGCCTCCGCGCCGCCGACATCGAGCAGTAGGGAGTCAGTCCAGGGGCGGGGCGGTGGTCCAGGAGTCGCCGGCGATGACGAGGTGGTCGAGGTAGCGCAGGCCGACGATGTCGGCGGCGCGGGACAGGAGGGTGCCCGCGCGGCGGTCGTCGGTGCTGGGGGTGGGGTCGCCGGAGGGGTGGTTGTGGACGACGGCGAAGGCGCGGCCGTCATGGCGCAGGACGGTGTTGAGGATCTCCCGGACAGGGACGGCGACGTGGTCGATGGCGCCCTCGGCGACGAAGGCGCGGTGGCGCAGGCGATGCTGGGTGTCACAGATCAGGACGAGCAGGCGTTCGACCCTGGCGCCGGCGAACAGCGGCACCGCGACGCGGGCGATATCGGCGGGGGTGCGCAGCCGCGGCACCGGTTCGCTGGTGCGCGACCGGGTGCCGAGATGGAACGCGGCGATCACCGTCGCCGCTTTGGCGGGTCCGATGCCCGCCCTGCGCGCCAGTTCCTCCGGCCGGGCGGCGGCCAGCTCGGCCAATCCGCCGTACTCACCCAGCAGGTGCGCCGCGAGCTCGAGCGCGGACTGCCCGCGCGTGCCCTGCCCGAGCAGCAGCGCTAGCAGCTCGACATCGCTGAGCGCGTGCGGGCCGAGCAGCAGCAAGCGCTCACGCGGGCGTTGGGCGACGGGCAGATTCGCGATCGGTACCGACATCGTTCCCCCTGCGGATCGGCGACGAGACCGATGATCCCAGCGGGTACCGACACCTTCGCCCCGAGCTATCCTTCGGCGACCGCGTCCGCGGCGAGCATCGCGTCGCGCTCGTCCTCCCGTGGGGTGCTGAAGATCGAATCGGCCATCAGCCGTTCGAGATTGCGTAGTTGACGCTCGTGCACGACGATGCGCCGCAACGCCTCGTTGACGGTCGCGTTGCTGTCGGCGGTGCCCATGATGTCGGCCGCCGCGGCCAGCAGGTGCTGATCGAGATCTATCCGCAGGGATCGCAATCGTCCTCCTTCGTCGATCGCAATCTTGCGTTATTCGCGCCGGACGCGTCGGCCGATTCACCGCGTCGTTACCGAATACCCGCGTTCGCAAGCCCGCACAGCAACCGATCGGGAACCTCGCGATCGCGTGCAGGCAAGCGCGCAGAAAACCCTGATGATCGCCGGAAACAGCGGCCTTTCGCCACGAGAACTGTGCAGTTTGCGCAGTTGTGCGCGTCGTTGTTGTCGACGGGAACGCGCGGTGCTTGCCTGGAGGCATGTTCACCGAGGCGCAGCTGTACTCCCCGGTCACGCGCGAGCGCGACGGCGATGTCACTGTGCACCTGAGCGCGGATCATCCCGGCGTCGACGACAGCGACTACCGCGCTCGCCGCAACGCCATCGCCGCGATGGCGCTGGACTACCAGCCGGGCTCCCCCGTTCCACGGATCGACTACACCGACGACGAGCAGCGGGTGTGGCGGATCGCCTCGGCCGAGCTGGCCCGCAAGCACGAGATCTACGCGTGCGGCGAGGTGCGCGAGGCAGCGGCGGCGCTCGACCTGCCGCGCGATCACATCCCACAGCTGGACGAGGTGTCGCGGCTGCTCGCGCCGCTGACCGGCTTCAGCTACGTGCCTGCCGCCGGACTGGTCCCGCTGCGCGAGTTCTTCGGTTCCTTCGCCGAGCGCACCTTCCACTCCACCCAATACATCCGTCACCACTCGGCCCCGCTCTACACCCCGGAGCCCGACGCGATCCACGAGATCATCGGCCACGCGAACCAGATCGCGAGCCCGAAATTCGCCGCGCTCTACGAGACGGTCGGCGCCGCGGTGGCGCGCTTGGAGACCGAGACGGCGCTGAATTTCCTGGCCGATGTGTTCTGGTTCTCGATGGAGTTCGGCGTCGTCCGCGAGGGCGACGAGATCCGCTGTTACGGCGCCGGGTTGCTGTCCTCCTTCGGCGAGATCGACGAATTCCGGCACGCCCGGCTACGCCCGCTCGACGTCGCGGCGATGGGCACCATCGACTACGACATCACCCACTACCAGCCGGTGTTGTTCTGCGCGGACTCGGTGGCTCAGATCGTCGGCGTGCTCGGCGAATTCTTCGCGACCATGGACGACGAGACACCCGCCAGACTCGGACACCATCCGCACGCCGTCTCATAGCGTTTCCGAAAACGTTGTCACAGAACACAGTTCAACATTTCGCAATTCTCATCTGCTGAGACGCGGCAGGCGCGGCGGAGCGGTCGCTGTTACCTTCGACCGGTTCTACGAGCTTTTCCGAAAGGGTCGGGTAGACCGAAAATGACTGTGGATGTGACAGATACGCAAGCCGAGCAGAATCCCGAGCCGGAGGCCCCGCTGTGGCTGCAGGGCCGCGAAGCGGTGATCGCCGCGGCGGCACCGACGGAATGGCGTGGCAACGTCCCGGACTACGAACTCAGCCACGAGGTGATCCCGCGCGAGCGCACCACCGAGCACGCCCCCGGCTCGCTCGAGGCGATCGTCGAGGACCTGGTGAAGGTCTTCGAGATGGAGGTCTCGCACAAGGGCGATCCGGCCACCTGGCTGTCGGTGGTCGCCGAGCAGTACCGCGGCCGGGTCAACGGCGGCGAATGGCAGGATGCCGAGGAATTCGCCCGGATCGGCAGCTACAACATCCTGATCGGCGACAACCCGTACTACGAGGCGGCGAACGAGACTTTCGAGTCCTCGCACCACGTCTTCCACACCGCGTTTCCCGGCGGCTTCTTTTGGGAGGTCATCGAGGTGCTGTCCGGCCCGCCGACCGTGAGCTTCCGCTGGCGGCACTGGGGCAAGTACGAGGGCGAGTACAAGGGCCACCAGCCCACCGGTGAGCAGATCGAGATGTTCGGCGTCACCATCGCCCGGGTCAGCGAAGACCTGCGCATCCTCGAGCTGGAGCACTTCTACGACAACAACAAGCTGCTCGGCCCGCTGGCCCACGGCTGCCCCGTGCAGCACGGCAAGGGCGAGTAGTCAGCTCCGGTCGCTGCCGTTCGGTGCGTCATCCGGACCGAACGGCAGCCCCGCCTGCAGGAAGCGCAGGGCGTGCCCGACATTGTCGGCGTTGACCGGCGTGGTGGTCACGATGGCCAGCATGGTGCCNCAGGAAGCGCAGGGCGTGCCCGACATTGTCGGCGTTGACCGGCGTGGTGGTCACGATGGCCAGCATGGTGCCGATCATCGCGCCGGCGGCCACCCGCACCTCGAAATCGTCGGCGGGTCTGCCGGTGTATTCGGCCAGCAGTTGCGCCGCCAATTCGATGCTGCGCTGGAATTCCAGGCCGATCGCCGGACGCAGCTCCGGCACGTGGTACAGCAGTGCGTGCCGTTCCTGCTCGAAGGCCATGTCCGCGGGCGACATGCCCGAGAACACCGCCGAGGTGGCGTTGCGGAAGGCGGTCAGCGGATGCAGGCCGCGCGGTTGCGCCGCCAGCGCCTCGATCATCAGCGCGTCCTGGTCGTCGGCGATGACGAGCTGTTCCTTGGTCGGGAAGTAGCGGAAGAAGGTGCTGGGCGAGATCTCGGCGGCCGCCGCGATCTGTTCCACCGTGGTCTCGGTGTAGCCCTGCTCCCGGAACAGCCGGAACGCCTCGACCCGGATGGTGCGGCGGGTCCGCTCCTTCTTCCGCTCGCGCAGCGACATCTCAACCGACATGCATCGATTCTGCCGTATCCGGCGCGACAGCCGGTGCCGCCGCCCGCTCGCGCAGTACCAGCGCCGCCGCGGCGGCCGCCACCACGCACAGCGCGGCGCATACCCCGAGCATGGTGTTCATGCCGGCGACGAAGGCCTGTTGCACCTGGGCGAGCGTCGCCGGATCGCCCGTCCGGTGTGCGACAGCCACGCCCGCGTTGACCCCGTCGGAGATCGGCTCCCGGTTCAGCGCGCCGAGTTCGGTCCGGTACGTGGTGGCCAGCACCGTGCCGAGCACGGCGACGCCGATGGTGCCGCCCGCCTGCCGGAGTGCTTGCAGCAGTGCCGAACCCGAACCGGCGCGGGCGGCGGTGAGCTCCCCCATCGCCAGGCCCATCGCCGCCGGCATGACCAGACCCATGCCCGCGCCGAGCACCGTCGTCCACAGGGCGGTCGGCCCGTAGCCGCTGTCCACCCTGGTCAGCGCGCCGAGCCCGATCCCGCCCGCCAGGACCAGGAAGCCGGCGGTGAGCACCCCGCGCACCCCGAGGCGCGGTAGCAGCAGGTCGACCAGCCTGCTGCCGAGCACCAGGCCACCGATCATCGGCAGCAGTCGCAGGCCGCTGCCGAGCGCGTCGACGCCGAGTACCGCCTGGAAGTACTGCGGGACGGTGAAGAACATGCCGAACATGGCGAAGCTGACCAGGAGGGAAAACGCCGTGCCCCAGCGGAAACCGGGAGCGGCGAACAGGCCGACATCGATGAGCGGGTGCGCGCACCGCCGCTGCCACCACAGGAAGGCGCCGAGCGCGACGACGCCACCGGCCACCGCGAGCCAGCCGAGGGCATCGGCCCAGTCCCGGTCACCGATCCGGATGAAGCCGTAGGTCAGCCCGAGCATGCCTGCAGCCGAGAGCGCGGCGCCGAGCAGATCGATGCGAAAGCCGGTGTCGCCGTGTGATTCCGGCACCAGGGTCGCGACCGCCAGCGCGCCGAGCACCACCAGCGGCACATTGATCAGGAACACCGAGCCCCACCAGAAGTGCCGCAGCAGCCAGCCGCCGAGGATCGGCCCCAGCGGCAGGCCGACGGCGGTCGAGGTGACCCAGATCGTCAGCGCACGCTGACGCTGCGCCGGCTCGGTGAACAGCACCGGCAGCACCGCCATCGACAGCGGCATCATGGCCGCGGCGGCGACGCCGAGCGCGACCCTGGCGGCGATCAGCTGCCCGGCCGAGCCGGCGAACGCGCAGGCCAGTGAGGCCAGTCCGAACACGACGAGCGCGCCGAGCAGCACCTTCTTGCGCCCGTAGCGGTCGCCCAGCGCGCCCGCGGGCAGCATCAGCGCGGCCAGCGCGAGGGTGTAGGCGCTGCTGAACCATTGCAGCGCCGAGGTATTCGCGTCGAGGTCGACCGCGAGCGTCGGCAGGGCCACCGTCAGCACGGTGACGTCGAGGCCGATCGTGAGCATCGCCAGGGCGAGGGCGCCGAGGGCGAGCCAGCGGCGGGGGGATTCCGTCCGCATATCTCCTCCAAAATGAACGTTACAGTCATTTGCTAGTAACTCTCATTTAGTAGATCATGTCAAGACTTGCCACCGGCCGCTGCGCCGGCGCCCGGCGGGCTCGCTACTCTCTGTGGCGATGAAGATCCGCGAACTCGGCGTCCGCGCCGCCAGCTCCCTCGGCGCCGCCGCGATCGCCGCCACCCTGGTCTGCGCCCCCGCCGCCATCGCCGTCCCCGGTTCCGACGCGCCACCGAGCAGCGGACCGAGCACGACGACCACACCCCCGTTCACCACGCCGAACACCGACGACTGCCCGCAGCAGACGCGGCCGCCCGCCCCGATCGACGCCTCCGAGGTGCCCGAGCCGGGCGAGCCGACGCCGAGCGCGCTACCGGTGCCCGATGCCCCGATCGGCGGCGACCGGATGAGCGAATGCGGCGTCGTGCTGCCCAAGGACGCCCCGCCCCTGCCCGCCGACATCTCGGCCACCGCGTGGATGGTCTCCGACCTCGACACCGGGCGCGTGCTCGCGGGCAAGGACCCGCACGGGCGCTACCGCCCCGCCAGCACGATCAAAGTGGCGCTGGCGATCGTCGCGCTGCGCACTCTCGACCTGGACAAGGTCGTGATCGGCACCCAGGCCGACGCCGACGTCGACGGCACCAGGGTCGGCATCGGGCCCGGCGGCCGCTACACCAACCGCCAGCTCATGCAGGCGCTGATCATGTGTTCGGGCAACGACGCCGCGCACGCGATCGCCACCCAGCTCGGCGGTGACAAAGCCACCGTGGCGAAGATGAACGACGTGGCGAAGTCTTTGCGCGCGTTGGATACTCGCGCCGCGACCCCGTCCGGCCTGGACGGCCCCGGCATGAGCACCTCGGCCTACGACCTGTCGGTGCTGTTCCGCGAGGCGATGAGCATCCCGCTGTTCGCCGAGCTCATCCACACCGAGCAGGCCGACTTCCCCGGCTACCCGGCCGACCCGAAGATCCCCGACGACAAGGACCACCCCGGCTTCCCGATCGCCAACGACAACCAGCTGCTCTACAACTACGCGGGCGCGATCGGCGGCAAGACCGGCTTCACCGACGACGCCAGGCAGACCTTCGTCGCCGCCGCCGAGCGTGACGGGCACCGGCTGGTCGTCACCCTGCTCAAGGCCGACGTGCGCCCGATCCGGCCGTGGGAACAGGCGGCCCGGCTGCTCGACTACGGTTTCGCGCTCGACGCCGATGCCCGGATCGGCAAGCTGCCCGAGTCCGGCAGCGCGGCAGTGCATCCCAGCGTGCCGCTGGCCACGCCCCCGCCGCGCGCAGACGGGACGCAGGCCCAACCCGAACAGCAGCCACACCACGCCGCGCGGGTGGCGACCCTGATCGGCGGGCCGATCGTGGTGCTGGCGCTGCTGCTGTGGGCGCGGCGCAGCTACCGGCGCAGGCGCTGAGTCAGCGGCGCCTGCCGAACACCAGCAGCGCCAGCGCGGCGACCGCGCCCGCGCCGAAGTAGGCGGCGCCCGCCCCGGTCGACATGCCGCGATCGACCACGCGCGGCCGGATGACCACCACGTTCGGCGGCGCCACCTCGGCATCGCGTTCGTTGTCCGACGAGGTCGCCGCCCAGGCGGTCGCGAACAGCAGGATGCGGTAGGTGGTGTAGCTGAACACCATCAGACCGATGATGGAGCCGAACGTCGCGCCCGCCGGACTGCGCAGCACCATCTGCAGGTAGATGGCGGCGATCTGTTTGAAGATCTCGAACGCGATCGCCGCCAGCGCCGCCGCGCGCGCCGCGCTGCGCAGCGAGACCGGCTCGCGCGGCAGGCGGGCGATCATCCAGGCGAAGACCGCCCACGAGGCGAGCAGACCGAGCGCGATCGACACCACCGCGAGTACCACCGGCGCGCCGGGCAGATGATCGGCGCCGATGAGCGCGAGCAGCTGCGCGCCGAGCCCGCTCGACGCGAGCGCCGAGAGCCCGAGCGAGACCACGAACGCCAGGCCGAGGCCGATCAGCGCGCCGAGGTCGGACAGTTTGCTACGCCACCACGGACTTTCGGGGCTCTGCACCTCCCACTGCTCGGTGAGTGCGGCCCGCAGATTCGCGATCCAGCCGAGCCCGGTGTACAGACCGACAAGCAGACCGAGCAGACCGACCGTGCCGCGCGAGCGGATCGCCTGATCGATCAGGTCGTTGATCTGGGTGCCGAAGGAGCCCGGGATGTTCTCCACGACGCTCTCCTGGAGCCGGGCGAGCAGCTCCGGCTGCCCGGCCAGGATGAAACCGGCCACCGAGAACGCCACCATCAGCAGCGGAAACAGCGACAGCACAGTGAAGTACGTGATGCCCGCGGCGAAGTAGTCACCGCGCTGCCGCTGGAATCGACCGCCGGCCCTGACCAGATGATCCAGCCAGGGCCTGCGCCCGATCTGCTTCTCGACCGCGGCCGAGATGTTGTCGACGAGCTGCATGGCACGCGCCCTTTCGGCCGAAACCGCAGGCGCACACCGGGTCAGCGAGCCAGGAAGCCCACCCGGTCGTACACCTGCGCCAGTGTGTTGCCTGCGATCTCGCGTGCCCGCTCGGCACCCGAGGCCAGGATCCGGTCCAATTCGGCCGGATCCGAGAGGTATTCCTGCACCTTCTGCTGGACGGGAGTGACGAATTCGACCAGCGCGTCGGCCACGTCGGCCTTGAGATCACCGTAACCCTTACCCGCGAAATTCTCCTCCAGGGTGACGATCGGGGTTTCGGTGAGCGCGCTCAGGATCACCAGCAGATTGCTCACGCCCGCCTTGTGCTCCGGGTCGTAGCGGATCTCGCGCTCGGTGTCGGTGACCGCCGACTTGACCTTCTTCGCGGTGACCTTCGGATCGTCGAGCAGGTTGATCAGGCCCGCGTCGGTGGCGGCCGACTTGCTCATCTTCGCGGTCGGATCCTGCAGGTCGAAGATCTTGGCCGTGCCCTTGACGATGTGCGGCTCCGGCACGACGAAGGTCTTCTTGAAGCGGGTGTTGAAGCGCTGGGCCAGGTTTCGGGTCAGCTCCAGGTGCTGGCGCTGGTCCTCGCCGACCGGTACCTGGTGCGGGCGGTAGAGCAGGATGTCGGCGGCCATCAGCACCGGGTAGGTGAACAGGCCGACCGTCGCGTTCTCCGCGCCCTGCTTGACCGACTTGTCCTTGAACTGGGTCATCCGGCTGGCCTCACCGAAACCGGTGATGCAGCTCAGGACCCAGGCCAGCTCGGCGTGTTCGGGCACCTGGCTCTGCACGAACAGGGTGGACTTCTTCGGGTCGATGCCGAGCGCGAGCAGCTGGGCGGCGGCGGCCTTGGTGCGGGCCCGCAGCGCCTTGGGGTCCTGGCTGACGGTGATCGCGTGCATGTCCGGAATGAAGTACAGCGCGTCGTAGTCGTCCTGCATGGTCACCCAGTACTGCAGCGCACCCAGGTAGTTGCCGAGGTGGAAGGAGTCGCTGGTGGGCTGGATGCCCGACAGCACCCGCTGCTTGCGTTCGGCCGTCGCGGCCGGGGCAGGACTGGACATGCCCCCGATCTTTCCATGACGCTCAAACCGTTTTGTCGGGCGGTGCGCCCCGAGGGCCCTGCGTGGTTACACTGCGCTACCGCCTCCGGGCCCGCCGGTCACACCGCGGCATTTCGCTGCACCCAGTTGCGCGGATCGACGCCGGGCATACTCGGCTTGCCCGCCTTGACCATCCGCTGTTCGCGGCGGGCCAGCAGCTGGTAGGAGGGCGTGCTCGGCCCGGCGAGCGCGCCGGCCAGCACCCGGGGCGCCAGCGGCGGAGCGACGTGCGCGGTCCGCAGGCTACGGCACAGCGCGCCGTAGGCCAGCTGATCGGCGATCCCCCACTCGATGCCGTACATGTCCCGGATCCGGGCGGGCAGGCTGCCCTGCACCAGCAGATACAGCGCCGAGCCGACCTGCTCGGCGGGCGGGCGCAGGCGATAGGCCTTGCGATGGCCCGCCAGGTACGAGCCGACCAGATCGGCCTCCTCGGTGAGGAACAGCTCGGCCGAGTTCAGGTAGTCGTCGAAGTACCGGCGGAAGGCCGGGTAGTCGGCGGACGCGGCGTCGCGCGGCATGCCGAACAGCTCGCCCCAGCGAACGTAGTCCTGATAGAGGTCCTCGCGTTCGGTGGCGGTGAGTTCGCGGACCAGCCGGTCGTACATCGCCTCGGCGGAGTCGAAGGTGAAGGCCATGGTCATGAACATCAGGTGCGGATCGTGCGCGGCGTAGGCGGTGCCCGCCGGATAGTGCGCGCCCGCGTCCTCGGGCAGGGCGCCGACCACCTTCTCGTGCTTGCGCCGGGTGAAGGCCAGGGCACGGTCGGCCTCGGCCTTGCTGCCGAGGAAGACCGCCTCGAACAGCGCACCGGTGATGGCCAGCCGGGTGTAGGGCGTCGCGCGGTGCGCGGTGTGCTCGCTGGTGCCGACGAACAGCAGCGGGTGCACCGCGCCGATCACCAGCGCCCGGACGCCGTAGGTCAGCCCCACCGCCCGCTTGCTCATCACCCGTCGAATCATCGAATCGTCGGCGAAATATCCGGGTTCGCCTTGCCGTGCGGCCATGCTGCGCCTCCTCGTCGAGTGCATCTGGCAATAGAATCCACCAGATTTGATAATCTGGCAAGAGTCTCTACCAGAAAACCTTCCCGCGACGGCAGGACGCAGAATGGGAGCTGTGGCAGCACAACGCACCTATGGTGGCGTCTCGGCCGAACAACGACAGGCCCAACGCCGAACCGCCCTCCTCGACGCGGCGCTCGACATCGTCGCCGAGGACGGGCAGGCCAAGCTCACCGTCGCCGGGCTCTGCGCCCGCGCGGGCCTCAACGAGCGCTACTACTACGAGAATTTCGAGCATCGCGACGGCGTGCTCGAGGCCCTGCTCGACCGCATCGCCGAGGAGCTGACCGCATCGATCGTGACGGCGCTGGCCACGGCGGACCCCGACAGCAGGTCCCAGTCGCGCGCCGCGATCGACGCGGGCATCTCGGTGCTCATCGACGATCCGCGCAAGGCGAAGGCCGCGCTGATCGCGGGCATGGCGACGCCGGAGTTGCGGGCCCGCACGGCCCGCACGGTGCGGGCGTTCTCCCGCCTGGTCGCCGCCGAGGGCACGGGTTTCTACGGGGTAGAGGTACCACAGAAGCTCGTCGACTTCCGCGCGATCTACCTCATCGGCGGCCTGACCCAGACCCTCACGACCTGGCTGGCCGGCGACCTGGACCTGACCCGGGAGGAACTGATCGACCAGGTCACCGAGGTGTTCGTCCTCCTCGGCGACGACCTGGCCGAACGCCACCGCTGACCTACGTCACCGCCGCGGGCAGAGACCGGCGGGTGCGGTGCAGGGTTCCGACGAACCGTTGGCCAGCCATAGGATGGCCTGATTGATCGTCACCACCAGCTCGGGCGACAGCACCGACGACCCACTGTCGGCGATGGGCTGGGACGCCTGCTGCGGCAGTGGCAGGCACCCGTCCAGCTCGATGCCGTCGCACGGCTGAGACGAGCCCGCGTTCAGCAGCTGGGCGAACGGGAAGTCCTCGGTCGACCCGACCGCGCCGGCGATCTCGGCGCCCGAGCCCCGGTGGCTCGGCTGCGCGTCGGCCGTGGCCGGACCCGCCGCGGCGGTCAGGAACGCGGCGAGAATGCTCGCACTCACCAGAACTCGCTTCATCGTGTTCTCCTCATCGACGGCCTCGGCAGCCGCTCGGCGAGAACGTTAAGCGGACCGACAAGGTGGTGGCAGCCGCCAATTCCGGTGGCAATGGATCAGTCGGTCAGCGCCACCGCGCCGAAGATTTCCGGCTCGCCCTGCAGGACGACGCGGAAGACGACGTCGCGGCGCGACCAGTAGGCGGCGCAGTCGCGCATGGCCGCGTCGAACCAGGTGCGCTCGGTGGGGTCGTCGGCGAGCAGTTCGGCGGCGGTCCGCACCACCACGACGTAGCCGGGCGCGTCGCCGACGAAATCGTCCAGGTCGCGCAGGCATTCGTCGAAGGCGTCCTTGTTCGCGCCGAAGTAGTACGGGAACTGGAAGGCCGCGGCGAACTCGTCGAAGAGTTCGGCGGTGGTGCGCATCTTGGGTCCACGCAGTTCGCGGACGCGGTAGTCGGCCGGCGCGTCGTAGCGGACGCCGCTGAACTGGTTGGCGTCCACCGGCAGGGCGCCGAGCACCGGCGGCGCGGCGGCCACGGCGGGCGCCTCCGCGCTGGGACGAGCAAGGAACCGCGACAGCGTCATTCGCGTCGTCATCAGCGCATCCTCGTGAAGGTCTCGTAGTGGTCGCCGGTGTACCAGGCGGTGCCGTCGCTGCCGGTGACGATGCGCTCGGCATCGCGAGACCGGTTGCGCTGCTTGGGATTGACGTCCCACTCCTGGTAGGTCACGGCTTTGCCCGCCGAATCCTTCGGCGGCAGTTTGGTTCCCCGGTTCATCCACTGCTCGCCGCCCTTGGTGCCGGGCGCGTTCGCCGAATCCGGCCAGCGTCCGGCATCGATCTCCACGAGCGTGGCGTAGGCGCGATCGGGCACGCCCGCCGCCTTGGTGACCGGGGCCGCGCTGGAATTCCCGGCGGGCGGGCCCGGCTTCGGCGCGGCCTTGGTGGTGGTGACCCCGGCGACCGCGCGGGTGGTGGTCGCCGCGGTGGTGTCCTCGCCGCCGCGCCCGGTGAGCAGGGTGAAGCCCACCGCGAGCACGATCAGCACGAGTCCGCCGAGCAGACCGAGCGTCTTGCGCGAGAGATTCATCGGTACTGCACCGTCACGGGAGCGTGGTCGGACCAGCGCTGGTCGTAGGCATCGGCGCGTTCGACGACGGCCTGCTTGGCGCGTCCGGGCAGTTCACCCAGGGCCAGCTGGTAATCGATGCGCCAGCCCGAGTCGTTGTCGAAGGCGCGGCCACGGTAGGACCACCAGCTGTAGGGGCCCGCGACGTCGGGGTGCAGGGCCCGCACCACGTCGACGTAGCCGGCCGCCAGCAGTTCGGCGATCCAGGCGCGTTCCTCCGGCAGGAACCCCGCCGACTTCTGGTTGCCCTTCCAGTTCTTCAGGTCGACCTCGGCGGGCGCGATGTTCCAGTCACCGCTGACCACGAACTCGCCGGTCCGCGTCTTCAGGTAGGCGCCGAACTCGGCCATGAACCGGTACTTCTCGTCCTGCTTGGGGGTGTTCTCCTCCCCCGAGTGCACGTACACGCTGGCCACGGTGACCTCGTCGAAGTCCGCCTCGATGTAGCGCCCGGACTCGGCGAACTCGCTGCTGCCGAAGCCGATCCGCACCGCGTCGGGGGTCCGGCGCGACAGGATGCCGACTCCGGCGCGCCCCTTCGACTCCGGTTCGGCGTGCGAGAGCACCCAGCCCGCCTCGAGCGCGGGCGCCAGCGCGGCGGCGACCTGGGCATCGGTCGCCCTGGTCTCCTGCAAGCACACGATGTCGGCTTCGGTCGCGTCGAGCCAGGGCAACATGCCCTTGGTCGCCGCGGCGCGCACGCCGTTGACGTTCACGGTTGAAAGGATGAGAGCCACCGGACGACCGTACAATGACAGGTCAGGAATGCTCCCCCGGACACTGTCGTCCAGGAAGGGGTGATTGACGATGACGTCACGCACCGCCAAGTCCACTGCCCGGCCGTCGCCTGTCGCGGCGCTGCACCTCGGGTCCGGTGATCCGGTCCTGCTGTTGCACGGGTTCATGTTGTCGCCGCACTGCTGGGAGCAGGTGGCGCGGCGGATGTCGGCCCACTGCGAGGTGTACGCACCCGCGTTCGCCGGGCACTGGGGTGGGCCGAAGGTCGAGGGCTGGTCCCTGGATGTGTACGCGCTGGCCGATCAGATCGAGGATCAGCTCGACGAACTGGGCTGGCAGACCTGCCATATCGCGGGCAACTCGCTGGGCGCCTGGGTCGGGCTGGAGTTGACCCGGCGCGGGCGGGCGCTCACGCTCACCGCGATCGCGCCGGCGGGCGGCTGGGATTCGCCCTCGTTCACTCAGGTGCGAATCGGCGCCAAGTTCGCCTCGCTGGTCCCGTTCGTCGAGGTCGGCAAGCGGATCAGTGGCCTGGTGATCAACAACCCGCTGGTCCAGCAGGTCGCCGCGCTGATGCTGAGCAAGCACACCAGCGCGGTGGCCAAGCGCGACCTCGCCACGATCATCGCGGCCGTCCTGCACTGCGACGCGATCGTGCCGATGCTGCTCGGCAGCCTGCGCACGCCCGCGATGGACGACCTGAGCGAGCTGTCCGCCCCGGTCCGCATGCTGCTCGCCGAGTACGACCGGATCATCCCCAACCATGTCTACGCCACCCGCTACCTGCGCGAGCTCCCCGAATCCGCGGATCGCATCCTGGTCAACGGCGTGGGTCACGTGCCGATGCTGGAGGCGCCGGACCGGATCGCCACCCTCATCGCCGAGCACATCTACGCCAGCCGCGGTCACCTGCGCGCGGTCTGAGCACGCGAGAACCCGGCCGCGCGAGGCGCTCTCGCGGCCGGGTTTCGCCGATCGCTACTTGCCGAGCAGACCCTTGGCGATGTGGGTCACCTGGATCTCGTTGCTGCCCGCGTAGATCATCAGTGACTTCGCGTCACGCGCGAGCTGCTCCACCCGGTACTCGCTCATATAGCCGTTGCCGCCGAACAGCTGCACCGCCTCCATCGCGACCTCGGTGGCCGCCTCCGAGCAGTAGAGCTTCATCGCCGACGCTTCGGCCAGGCTCGGCGGCTTGCCCGCCTTGCCCCGCTCGAGCACGTTGAACACCATGTTCTGGACATTGATCCGGGCCACCTCCATCTTGGCCAGCTTGAGCTGGATCAGCTGGAACTTCCCGATCTCCTGCCCCCACAGCGTGCGGGTGCGCGCGTAGTCGACGCACAGCCGGTGACACTCCTCGATGATGCCCAGCGCCATGAAGCCGACGCCGACCCGCTCGGCGGTGAAACTGGCTCTGGCGCTCTCGCGTCCGTCGCCACCGCGATGCTCCTCGGTCTCGCCGAGCAGCCGGTCGCGGCCGAGCCGGACATTGTCGAAGAACAGTTCACCGGTCGGTGAGGAGTGCAGGCCCATCTTCTTGAACGGCTTGCCCTGGGTGAGCCCCGGCATGCCCTTGTCCAGCACGAAGGTCAGCACCTTGCGGTGGCGCTTGTCGGCGCCGTCGCCCTCGTCGAGCTTGGCGTAGACGATCATCACGTCGGCGCACGGGCCATTGGTGATGAAGGTCTTCTGGCCGTTGAGGATGTAGTCGTCGCCGTCGCGCTCGACGCGAGTCTTCATGCCGCCGAAGGCATCCGAGCCGGAGTCGGGCTCGGTGATCGCCCACGACGCCACCTTGCGCAGGGTGACGATGTCGGCGAGCCAGCGTTGCTTCTGCGCGAGAGTGCCCCGCGACATGATGGTGGTGGCGCCCAGCCCGATGCTGACACCCAGTGCCGACACCAAACCCATACAGACGCCGGACAGTTCGCTGATCAGCACCGCCATCATCGACTGCTGCCCGGCGAACGGCGACCCACCGCCGCCGCCGGACTTCTCGCCGGGACCGGCCGCCTCTTTGGCCAGCATCTTGGTGACGGCGTCCTCGCCCATCGCGTCGATCCCGAACTGGCTGAACAGTTTCCGCAGGATCGGGTACGGCAGCATCTCACCGCTGTCGAGGGCGTCCAGATGCGGACGGACTTCCTTGTCGATGAAGGTCCGCACGGCATCGCGGACCATCAGATCGGTTTCGGACCATTCGAACATCGTCGTTCTCCCGCCGCTCAGGGCAGCCGCACGGCGATGTCGTCGATCGCCCACGGCCCTTCGGTCTCGATGGTCTTCACATCGTGCCAGCCGGCCAGCTCGGAGATGGCGCCTCCCTGCACGGCGAACACCTTGCCGGTGATCGGGCACTTGTCCGAGGCCAGGTAGGCGACCAGCGGCGAGATATTGGCCGGGCTGAACGCGTCGAACCCGCCGGACTCCTCGGCCGCGGCGGCCTCGGCGGCGAACATCGCGCCCATGCCGGGGGTGGCCAGGGTGAGCCGGGTGCGCGCGATCGGCGCGATCGCGTTGACCCGCACCCCGTAGCGGCCCAGTTCCTCGGCGGCGACCTGGGTGAGCGCCGCGATGCCCGCCTTGGCGGCGCCGTAGTTGGCCTGGCCCGCGTTCGGCAGGGTGACTCCCGAGGCCGACGCGGTGTTCACGACCGCGGCGTTGGGCTGGTTGCCCGCCTTGCTCTGCGCCTTCCAGTAGGCGGCGGCGTGGTGCAGCACGGCGGCATGGCCCTTGAGGTGCACGGCGATCACCGCGTCCCACTGCGCCTCGTCCATCGCGGCGACGAAGACGTCACGCAGGATGCCCGCGTTGTTGACGACGATGTCGAGCCCGCCGAGCTCACCGACCGCCTGGGCGATCAGGTTCTGCGCGCCGTCCCAGGTCGCGATGTCGTCGGTATTGGCGACGGCGATGCCGCCCGCCGCGACGATCTCGTCGACCACCTGCTGCGCCGGGCCGGAATCGGCGCCCTCACCGGCATTGCTGCCGCCGAGATCGTTGACCACGACCTTCGCGCCTTCGCGCGCGAACAGCAGCGCGTGCTCACGGCCGATGCCGCGACCCGCGCCGGTGATCACGGCGACCTTGCCTGCCAGGGAACTCATGGATGACTCCTGTGTGTGATGAAGGGTTCAGTCGGCGATCTCGGCGAGGCCGTCGCTGAGGACGACGTCCGCGCCGCGCACCGTCTCGAAGGCATAGGTGGTGACGCCGTCCGCGCTGGTGACAGGCCAGATCCGGGTCTGCAGATCGTCGCCGGGGAAGACGAGCTTGGCGAAACGCACCGCGAAGCGCCGCAGCCGATGCACGTCCGAACCCGCCGTCGCGGTGAGCACGCCCCACGACGCCATCGCCATGGTGCACAGCCCGTGCGCGATGATCCCGGGCAGTCCGGCGTCCTTGGCGACCTGCTCGTCCAGATGCAGCGGCATCGGATCGCCCGAGGCGGGCGAGTAGCGGAAGGTCTGGTCGTCGTCGACGTGGTGCTCGACAACCGCGAACGGCGCGCTCGCGCGTCGACTTTCGTCGAAGCGATGCGCAGGCGCCTGCTCCCCGACCGACTTGCCCGCGTCGATACCGCGGAAGAAGGCGGTGAGGTACTGCTCGTTGACCAGTTCGCCTGCCGTGTCCCGGCATTCGACCAGGATGGTGACGGTCGTGCCGGTCGACTTGCTGGTGTAGCCGACCGCCTTGGCCCGCGAGACCAGCTGCTCACCAGGGCGGATCGGCCGGTGGAAGTGGAAGTCCTGCTCGCCGTGCACGACCCGGCCGAAGATGTCCATCGGCGCCACGTCGAGGATCGGCATCATCATGGCCTCGAACACCGGGACGATGGCGAAGACCGGGGGCGCGACGCTGCCGTCGCGATGGGTCCGGATCGGGTCGTTGGTCGCGGCGGCGTAGTCGGCGATCCGCTCCGCGGTGACGGCGAATTCCTCGGCGTCGCTCCATTTTTCCAGGCCGGCGTCGTCGAATTCGACGATGCGGCCGCCCGCTGCGTGTGCTGTCATCCCCGCGCCCCTACGCCGAGGCCAGCGCGTCGAGCTGGTCGAGGGATTTGTCGAGCTGGGTGCGGCCGTCCTTCTCCACCGCCTTGCCCAGCGCGCCCTTGATCAGGGCGCCCTCGAAGTCACCCGAGACCAGGATGGTGCTGCCGGAGCCCGCGGGCTGGATGTCGAAGGTGAATTCGGTGCGGACACCGGCCATTCCGGCACCGGCCAGGGTCAGCCGGTTCGGCACCTCGACCGCCCGGACAGTCCATTCGATCTTGTTGGCCATGCCGAGCATCACGATCTTGGCGACCAGTGCGGCGCCCTCGGCCAGCACGGCGGGCGGTTCCTCCATGAACTTCTCGTGGATGGTGAACCACTTGTCCCAGGTCTGCGGGTCGGAGACGACCGCCCACAGCGCCTCCGGAGTGGCCGTGACGGTCTTGGTGGCTTCGATGTGTCCCATTGCGGTTCTCCTCGTGCTGGTCAGCGCACCGCGCGCTGGTAGGCGGTGACCACGGCGGCGCCGCCGAGGCCGATGTTGTGCTGGAGCGCGGCGGTGACGTTGTCGACCTGGCGCTTGTCGGCGGTGCCGCGCAGCTGCCAGGTGAGCTCGGAGCACTGGGCCAGGCCCGTCGCGCCGAGCGGATGCCCCTTGGAGATCAGGCCGCCCGACGGGTTCACCACCCACTTGCCGCCGTAGGTGGTCTGGCCCGCGTCGATCAGCTTCCCGGCCTCGCCCTCGCCACAGAGGCCGAGCGCCTCGTAGAGCAGCAGCTCGTTGGCGGAGAAGCAGTCGTGCAGCTCGATCACCTGGAAGTCGTCGGCGCCCAGGCCCGCCTGCTCGTAGACCTTGCGCGCGGCAGCGACATTCATGTCGTAGCCGATGAGGTTCTTGGCGGTGCCGTCGAAGGTGGAGGCGAAGTCGGTGGTCATCGCCTGCCCGACGATCTCGATCGCCCGCTCCGCGAGATCGTGCCGGTCCACGAACGCCTCACTCGCCAGGATCGCCGCGCCGGAACCGTCCGAGGTCGGCGAGCACTGCAGCTTGGTGAGCGGGTCGTAGATCATTCGCGAGCCCAGGATGTCGTCGAGCGAATACTCGTCCTGGAACTGCGAATACGGGTTGTTCACCGAGTGCTTGTGGTTCTTGTGACCGATCTTGGCGAAGTGCTCGGCGGTGGTGCCGTAGCGCTTCATGTGCTCGCGACCGGCCGCGCCGAACATCCACGGCGCCACCGGGAACAGCACCTCGGAGATCTCCGCCAGGGCCAGCACGTGCTTGGCCATCGGCTGTTCGCGATCGTCCCAGGTGGAACCGAGCGAACCGGGCTGCATCTTCTCGAAGCCCAGCGCCAGCGTGCACTCGGCCAGCCCGCCCCGGATCGCCTGCGCCGCCAGGTACAGCGCGGTGGAGCCGGTCGAGCAGTTGTTGTTGACATTGACCACCGGTATGCCGGTCATCCCGAGCTCGTAGACGGCGCGCTGCCCGGAGGTGGACTCGCCGTAGACGTAGCCCACATAGGCCTGCTCGACCTCGCGGTAGTCGATGCCGGCGTCGGCCAGGGCCTTGGTGCCCGACTCCCGCGCCATGTCCGGATAGTCCCAGGCCCGGGTGGTCCCGTCGGCCTCCTCGACCTGCTTGCGGCCCGGCTTCTCGAACTTCGTCATCCCTACGCCGACCACATAGACCTTGTTCGTCATCGAACTCCCATCCTCAGGCTCCGCACAAACATACAACCCTGCATGTATCTTCACAACGCTTTTCGTGACCCCGGTCACCATCGGGCCGCGTAACAGCGGCGTAACGGTTCGGAAAATTGGCGTCTACATCCATCGAGCACCGTCGGTGAGCCGCCGAATTCGACGGCCGCGTGGATGAGGGAGAGGGAAATGGCCGGAGCAGATACCGCTGCCAAAGAAACACTCGAGGACTACACGCTGCGTTTCGCCCCGCGGAGCTACCGCAAATGGAGCCCGGCAGTGGTCGGCATCTCCGCTCTCGGCGGCATCGCCTATCTCGCCGATTTCGCGATCGGCGCGAATATCGGCATCGCGCACGGCACCGGAAACGCGCTGATCGGCATCGGTATCTTCGCCGTCGTGGTGATGCTGACCGGATTTCCGCTCGCCTATTACGCGGCGCGCTACAACATCGATCTGGATTTGATCACGCGCGGTAGCGGATTCGGCTACTACGGCTCGGTGATCACCAATATCGTGTTCGCGTCGTTCACCTTCATCTTCTTCGCGCTGGAAGGTTCGATCATGGCCCAGGGCCTGGAATTGGGCCTCGGAATTCCGCTCTGGATGGGCTATCTGGCCTCGACGGTGATCATCTTCCCGCTGGTCATCTACGGCATGAACACCCTGGCCAAGCTGCAGGTGTGGACCACTCCCCTGTGGCTGCTGCTGATGGTGGCGCCGTTCGGCTTCCTGCTGGTGCGCCACCCCGATTCGGTGGGCTCGTTCTTCGCCTACGGCGGCGAGAACGGTGGCGGCGTCAGCGTGTCCGGCGCGCTGCTGGCCGCAGGCGTGTGCCTGTCGCTGATCGCCCAGATCGCCGAGCAGATCGACTACCTGCGGTTCATGCCGCCGCGCACCCCCGAGAACCGCGCCAAGTGGTGGGGGTGGATGCTGCTGGCCGGTCCCGGCTGGGTGCTCTTCGGCGCGGCCAAGCAGGTCGTCGGCCTGTTCCTCGCGGTCTACCTGATCGCCAATCTGCCCGCCGCGCAGGGCATCGCGAACCAGCCGGTGCACCAGTTCCTGGAGATCTACCGCGACATGGTGCCGGGCTGGCTGGCCATGACGCTGGCCGTGGTGCTGGTGGTCATCAGCCAGATCAAGATCAACGTCACCAACGCCTACTCCGGCTCGCTGGCCTGGACCAACTCCTACACCCGCGTCACCAAGACCTATCCCGGTCGCCTGGTGTTCCTGGTGGTCAACCTCGGGGTGGCGCTGGTGCTGATGGAAGCGAACATGTTCGACTTCCTCAACAACATCCTGGGCTTCTACGCCAACTGCGGCATCGCCTGGATCGTCACCGTGGCCACCGACATCGCGGTGAACAAGTACCTGCTGAAGATCTCGCCGAAGGTGCCGGAGTTCCGGCGCGGCATGCTCTACGACTTCAACCCGGTCGGCCTGGTCGGCTTCGGCCTGTCGGCGGTGCTGTCGATCATGACCTTCTTCGGGCTCTTCGGTGAGCTGCTGAAGCCGTACTCGCCGCTGGTCGCGGTGCTGGTGGCCTTCGTCGCGACCCCGCTCACCGCGATCGCCACCAAGGGCAAGTACTACCTGCGCCGCGCCGACGACGGCATCGAGTTGCCGATGTTCGACGAGCACGGCAACCCGTCGGGCGACCTGCTGCCCTGCCACGTCACCGGCATGGAGTTCGAGCGACCGGACATGATCGCCTCGGCGGTCCCCGGCCCCGAGGGCGAGATCCAGTACATCAGCTCGCTGGCGCTGTCCACCGACCGTGAGGGCAAGCACCTGCTGCCCCGCCAGCACTGACCCACCCACGACGGCCGTGCCGGACGACCATCTTTCGCCGGCACGGCCGTCGTCGTGGTCAGAGGAGTTTGCGAACCAGGGGTAGGGGCAGGGTGCGCAGAGCGAAGGCGAGGGGGATCCAGGGCCAGTCGGGGACGTAGGCCTTGGCGCGGCGCTTCTCGATGGCGGCGACCATGGCACGGACGCCGGTTTCGGTGTCCACCATGAACTTCGGCTCGTGCTTGATCCGGTCGTTCATCTCCGAGCGGATGTAGCCGGGGTAGATCACCGAGACATCCACGCCGGGAACAGCTTCGGCGCGCAGGCCCTCGGCCAGCGCCGCGACGCCCGCCTTGGTGGCGGCGTAGGTGGTCAGCGTCTTGGGCATGCCGCGCAGGCCGGAGATCGAGGAGATCATCACCAGGTGACCACGACCCTGCGCGCGGAAGATCTCCATCGCGGCCTCGGTCTGGGCCAGGGCGGCGAGGAAGTTCACGACGGCGGTCTCTCGGTTGGCGGCGTGCTTGCCGGTGCCCAGGGGCGCGCCCTTGCCGAGTCCGGCGTTCACCACGACTCGGTCGAGGGTGCCGAACTCGGCGGCGAACTCGGCGAAGACGGTGAACACGGCGGCGTCATCGGTGACGTCCAGCTGTTTCACCGAGACGACGCGATCGGGATGCGCCGCGAGGATCTCCGCGCGCAGCTCGTCGAGCCGTTCGGTGCGCCGGGCGCACAGGCCCAGGTCGTAGCCGAGGGCGGCGAACTGGCGGGCCATCTCCGCGCCCAAGCCGGAGCTGGCGCCGGTGATCACGATGGTGCCCCGGCTCACGAGAGCGTGTCCGGTGCCTGCGCCCGCGAGGGCTCGATGTGCGAGTACATGCGCTCACGCTAGTCATCCGGCCCCGCCGGTGGAACCGATCGCTACCGATGTGGTGTCGCGGCGGCATGTCCGGGCGCGCGGTCGGACTATCCCGCCACACCCAGGTATCGACCCGACCGACCCGCGCTGCCCGCGCTCACTGGGAATCGGCCGTGATCACGGCGGCCGCCGCGGCACGCAGGTCCACCGCGGCGCGACGCCAGCGGCGATGGGCGCGTTCGGGGTCGGGGACGACGAAGTTGGCGACGAGGATGCCGCGCAGCGCGTCCATCGCGGTGTAGGCGAAGTCGCGGGCGCCCTTGCGGCGCAGATCATCCGGAACCAGCTCGGCCACCGCCCGCAGGACCGCGGTGTTGACCAGCGGTTCGACCTCTTCCATCGCGGCGGCCAGCACCGGATCGGTCCGGCCAGCCACCCACAGTTCCACCGTGGCGATGAACAGGGGTCCCTGATGCAGTTCCCACAGGAACTCGAGCGCGGCGCCGACCGGATCGTCACCGACCGAGACCTGGGTCATCTCGCTCATCGCCGCCGCCACCCGTCGCTCGGCCAGATGCTTGACGGCGGCGACCACCAGGTCGTGTTTGGACCCGAAGTGGTGCACCTGCGCGCCGCGAGTCACCCCGGCCCGCTCGGCGACTCGCGGTGTCGTCGTCCCCGCGTACCCGTACTCGACCAGGCAGTCGATGGTCGCGTCGAGCAGCCGGACGCGCATCTCGCTGCTGCGCTGCTCCTGCGTCCGCCGCTGCGGTTTGTCGGCTGCGGTGCTGGTCATCGGGCGATCCTACCGCTTACATACAGACCTGTTGGTAAGCGGGAGTTCGTCGCGTCACCGCACAGCGACCAGCCGGGCGGAGTTCGCCGCTTCGTCGTCACCCGCCTCGTTGGCGGCCAGTTCGGCATGGACCCGGTCGTAGTAGCGGTTGATCTCGGCGTTGGCGGTGTCGTCGTCCCAGCCCAGCAGCGGCGCGATCAGCCGGGCGATCTCCGGTGCGGCGGCCAGCCCACGGTCGGGGACCTCGATGGAGATGCGGGTGCGGCGGGTGAGCAGATCGTCCAGATGCAGCGCACCCTCGTGGGTGACCGCGTAGACGGCCTCGGCGGCCAGGTAGTCGGGTGCGCCCGGAATCGGCTGACGCAGCGTGGCATCGGCGGCGATCAGATCGAAGATGTCGGTGGCCAGCGCGCCGTAGCGGCCGAGCAGGTGCTCGACGACCTCGAGCGGCAGACCCACCGTGGCGGCCAGTTCGGCGGACTCGGCCAGCATGTCGCGATAGCCCTGCGCGCCGACGATCGGCAGCTGCGCGGTCGTCGAGGCCGGGATGTCACCGCCGAGGCGCGCGGCGACGGCGTCGACCACGTCGGCGGCCATCACCCGGTAGGTGGTGTACTTGCCGCCCGCGATCACGAACAGCCCGGGCACGGGCTCGGCCACGGCGTGCTCGCGCGAGAGCTTGGCCGTCTCCTTCGACGCGCCGGTCATCAGCGGACGCAGCCCGGCGTAGGTGCCGACGATGTCGGCTCTGGTCAGCGGCTCGCGCAGCAGCGCGTTGACATGGTCGAGGATGTACTGCACGTCGGCGGCGGTGGCGGTGGGATGGTTCTTGTCCAGCTCCCACGCGGTGTCGGTGGTGCCGATGATCCAGTGCTCGGCCCACGGGATCACGAACAGCACGGACTTCTCGGTGCGCATGATCAGGCCGGTGTGCAGGTCGAGCCGGTCACGCGGGACCAGGATGTGCACGCCCTTGGACATCCGCACGTGGAACGGGAAGTCGACGCCGGTCATCTTGATCATGTCGTCGGTCCAGACACCGGTCGCGCTGATCACGCTGCGGGCCCGGATGGTGTGGGCGACACCGGTTTCCAGGTCGACGACGTGCGCGCCGACGACCCGCGCCCCGTCCCGCACGAGCCCGGTGACCTTGGTGCGGGTCAGCACGGTCGCGCCGTGGTCGGCGGCGGTCCTGGCGATCATCATGGTGTGCCTGGCGTCGTCGACCTGGGCGTCGTAGTAGCGAATCGCGCCGGTCATCGCGTCCGAACGCAACGCGGGCGCGAGTTCCAGTGCGCCGGAACGGGTCAGGTGCTTGTGCATGGGGACGGCGCGCGCGCCGCCGAGGGTGTCGTAGAGGGCGACGCCGGCGCCGATGTAGGCGCGCTCCCACACCCGGTGCTGGAGCGGGAACAGGAACGGCACGGGGTGCACCAGGTGCGGCGCGAGCGTGTTCAGCAGCAGCCCACGCTCTTTGAGCGCCTCCCGGACCAGCGCGAAGTCCAGCTGCTCCAGGTAGCGCAGGCCGCCATGGATGAGCTTGGACGACCGGCTCGAGGTACCGGCGGCGAAATCGCGGGCCTCGACCAGAGTGACCGAGAGACCGCGCGCGGCGGCGTCGAGCGCGGCGCCGGCACCGGTCACGCCGCCGCCGATCACCAGCACGTCGATCTCGCGGTCGCCGAGCGCCGCGATCGCCTTGTCGCGGTAGAGGGAGTCCAGGGGAACGGACACGGTGTGCTCCTTGTCGAGGTGATCGGTCATCAGTCGAGTTCGGCCCAGTCGAGGGTGCGTTCGACGGCCTTGAGCCAGCGGCCGTACCCGCGTTCGCGTTGCTCGTCGGACCAGGCGGGGAACCAGCGGAGGTCTTCGTGCCAGTTCGCGAGCAGTTCGTCGGTGGAGTTCCAGACCCCGACCGCCAGGCCTGCCGCGTAGGCGGCGCCCAGGGCGGTGGTCTCGGCGACGACCGGCCGCGAGACCGGGACGCCGAGCAGATCGGCCTGGATCTGCATGGCCAGCTTGTTCACGGTCACGCCGCCGTCGACCCGCAGCGTCGCCAGCCGCACCCCGGAATCACGCTGCATCGCCTCGACCACGTCGCGGGTCTGATAGGCGATGGATTCCAGTGTCGCCCTGGCCAAGTGGGCGTTGTTGCTGTAGCGCGAGAGGCCGACGACGGCGCCGCGCGCGTCGGGTCGCCAGTACGGCGCGAACAACCCGGAGAACGCGGGCACGAAGTACACCCCGCCCGCGTCGTCGACCTGGCCGGCCAGGTCCTCGATCTGCGCGGCGCCCGCGATGATGCCGAGCTGGTCGCGCAGCCACTGCACGGCCGAGCCGGTGACCGCGATCGAACCTTCCAGCGCGTAGACGGGCTTGTCGTCGCCGAACTGGTAGGCGACGGTGGTCAGCAGGCCGTGTGCCGAGCGCACGATGTCGGTGCCGGTGTTGAGCATCAGGAAGTTGCCGGTGCCGTAGGTGTTCTTGGCCTCGCCCGGCTGGAAACACACCTGACCGACGCCGGCGGCCTGCTGGTCGCCGAGGACCCCGGCGATCGGGACCGCGCGCTCGAACGGCCCGTCGGGGTTGGTGGTGCCGAAACCGGCCGGGTTCGACGAGGGCGCGATGGCGGGCAGCATGGCGCGCGGGATGTCGAAGACGCGCAGCAGCTCGTCGTCCCAGCGCAGGGTCTCGAGATCCATCAGCATGGTGCGCGAGGCGTTGGTCGGATCGGTGACGTGCACGCCGCCGCGGATGCCACCGGTGAGGTTCCAGATCAGCCAGGTGTCGAGCGTGCCGAACAGGGCGTCACCGCGTTCGGCGTCGGCGCGCACGCCCTCGATGTTGTCGAGGATCCAGCGCAGCTTGCCGCCCGAGAAGTACGGCGCGGGCGGCAGACCGGTGCGCTCGCGGATCAGATCGCTGTGCCCGGCGGCCTCGAGCGCGGTGATGATCCGATCGGTGCGGGTGTCCTGCCAGACGATCGCGTTGTAGTACGGGCGGCCGGTGTGGCGGTTCCACACGACGGTGGTCTCGCGCTGGTTGGTGACGCCGATCGCGGCCAGATCGGCGGCGGTGAGGTCGGCCGAGGCGAGCGCGGTCTTCACGACGGTGCGGGTGCGTTCCCAGATCTCGTCGGGATTGTGTTCGACCCAGCCGGGCCGCGGCATGATCTGCTCGTGTTCGAGCTGATGCCGGGCGACGACCGTGCCACCGCGGTCGAAAACCATGAAACGCGTCGAGGTCGTGCCCTGGTCGATCGCGCCCACATACCGATTCATCGTGGTCCTTTCGAGCGGGCTCACCGTCGAGCCCGGCACCCACGCTAGGAACGGCCCGGCCCCGCCGCCACGGCCGCCGTTCGACAATGCCGAACGCTCGGGCTGATAGGTTCGGGCGGTGCCGGGTCCGATCCAGTCGATCGAGCGAGCCGCCGCCGTGCTGCGGCTGCTCGCGCGCGGGTCGGGGCCGATGGCGGTGGGCGAGATCGCCGCCGCGCTCGACCTGGCCAAACCCACCGCGCACGGGATTCTGCGGACGCTGCTCGGGGTGGGCTTCGTCGACCAGGACCCGGCGACGGGGCGGTATCTGCTCGGGCCCGCGCTGGGCGAGCTCGGCACCGACCACCTCGATGTCAACGAACTGCGCTCACGCGCGATCCACCGGGCCGACGCGCTCGCCTCGCGGACCGGCGAGTCGGTGCGGATGGCGGTGGCGCGACCGTCGGGGGTGACGGTGGTGCACCACGTGTTCCGGCCCGACAACACCGAGCAGGTGCTCGCCGTCGGCGAGGTGCTGCCCGCGCACGCCACCGCGCTGGGCAAGGTGCTGCTCGCCTACGACGCGGCATCGAACCCCGCTGCGCTGCAGTCCTTCACGCGCCGCACTATCGTCGACCCGACCGCACTGGACCGCGCGATCGCGCAAGTGCGGCGCACCGGCTGGGCCGGCGAGGTCGAGGAGTATCGCTCCGGCGAGGCGGGCATCGCCGCGCCGATCCGCGCCAGAGGAGGACTGGTGGTCGCCGCCATCGGCATCTCGGGACCGACCGATCGGCTGTGCGACAACCGATTACAGATCCGGCCCGCCGCCGTGGAGCAGGTGCGCGCCGCCGCGCAGGCCGTGCACCGCGATCTCGGAGCGGCGCGATGATCCGGGCCACCCAGCCGCGCCCCGCACGACCGCGGCGCCGCGTGACGAACGGGAGAATCCGGTGACGCCCCGGTATGTCCTCGCCCTGGATCAGGGCACCACCTCCACCCGCTGCATCGTGTTCGATCGTCACGCCAGGCTGGCTGGCCTGGCCCAGCGGACCCACCGCCAGCGCTATCCGCGCTCGGGCTGGGTCGAGCAGGACGCGCTGGAGATCTGGCGCACGGTCGAGCGGATCGTGCCCGCGGCGCTGCGCGATGCCGGGATCACCGTCGAGCAGGTGGCCGCCATCGGGATCGCCAACCAGCGCGAGACCACCGTGGTGTGGGATCGCGCGACCGGGGTGCCGGTGCGGCCTGCCATCGTCTGGCAGGACATCCGTACCGAGGAACTCGTCGAGCGGTTCCGGGAAACGCCGGGCGCGCACCGGATCACGGAGCTGAGCGGGTTGCCGCTGGCGACCTATTTCGCCGCACCTCGGCTGCGCTGGCTGCTCGACCACGTCGACGGGCTGCGGGCCCGCGCCGAACGCGGCGAGGTGCTGTTCGGGACCATGGAGTCCTGGCTGATCTGGAATCTCACCGGCGCGCACGTCACCGATGTCACCAACGCAGGCCGCACCCTGCTGATGAATCTGGCCACCCGGCAGTGGGACGAGGAACTGCTGCGGTTCTTCGATATCCCGCGCGCGATGCTCCCCCGGATCGAGCCGTCCACCGGCGATTTCGGGATCGCGCGCACGGTCGCCCCCGGCGTCCGGATCGGCGCGGCCCTCGGCGACCAGCACGCCGCGCTCTTCGGCCAGACCTGCTTCGCTCCCGGCGAGACCGAATGCACCTACGGCACCGGTGGATTCCTGATGATGAACACCGGCACCGACCTGATCCGATCCGAACACGGACTGCTCACCACCATCGGCTACCAGGTGGGTCCCGACCCGGTGTACGCGCTGGAGGGTCCCATCGCGGTCACCGGGTCGCTGGTGCAGTGGTTGCGCGACATCGTCGGCCTGATCGCCACCGCGCCCGAGATCGAGACCCTGGCGAGCACCGTCGACGACAACGGCGGCTGCTATCTGGTGCCCGCCTTCTCCGGGCTCTACGCACCGCATTGGCGCAGCGATGCCAGGGGCTTGCTGATCGGGCTCACCTCCTACGTCACCAAGGGGCACCTGGCGCGGGCGGTGCTGGAGGCCACCGCCTGGCAGACCCGCGATGTGGTCGAGGCGATGAACGCCGATGCCGGATTGCGGGCCCGATCGCTGCGGGTCGCGGGTGGGATGGCCGCGAACAATCTGCTCATGCAGATCATCGCCGACGTGCTCGGCGTCGCGGTGATGCGTCCGCTGGTGACCGAGACGGTCTCGCTCGGCGCGGCCTACGCGGCCGGCCTGGCCGTGGGGTACTGGCCGGATCTGCAAGGGCTGCGGAGCAATTGGCGGGTGGCGGCGCAATGGGTGCCCCAGGCCGACCGCGCCGTCCGCGACGAGGAGTACGAGCGGTGGCAGCGGGCGGTGCAGCTCAGCGTCGGCTGGGCGCGGCCTGCGGGCGCCGCCGGTAGCTCACAAACTTGACCGATCGTTCCTGAAAGGACCGAACTCAGCCCAGGATCGACGCGGCCACCCGGCCCGCGTCGCGCAGGCGGGTGGCGGAATTGGGCGCGCGTTCGAGCACCCAGACGCCCTGGAAGAAGACGAGCAGGAAGCGGGCCATGGCGCGGGTATCGGCGTCGGGCGGCAGTTCTTCCTGCGCGCGGGCGCGCGAGAGGGCGGAGAACAGCGCCGTCTCCGTACGGGCCCAGCTGGATTCGACCAGCCGCGCGACCTCGGCGTCGCGCGCGGCGAGCTCGACCGCGGCGGTCGTCACCAGGCAACCGAGGAATCTGTCCGCCGCGCAGGACTCGGTCACGAACCGATCGATCAGCCCTCTGATCGCGGGCAGCGCCGGGCCGCGCCGGGCCAATTCCGCCGTGATCCGCGCGTCGACGATCTCCAGGTGCCGTTGCAGCGCCTGCATGAACAGTTCGTGCTTGCTGCCGAAGGTCGCGTAGATGCAGCCCCTGGCGATCCCGAGATGCTCGATCAGATCCGCGATCGACGTGGTCTCGTAGCCACGCTGCCAGAACAGATCCAGCGCGCGGTCCAGCACCACGTCGGGGTCGAATTCTTTGGTACGCGCCACTTTCCGAGCATACCAACGCCTATTGCGACCGATCGGTCACGTATGCAACACTTCGAGCCGCCCTTCACGGTCACACAGTTGAACAAAGGATTCACCATGGCGTTCACCAAGCTGCTCGGCGCAGGCATCGCGGCACTGGCTTTCGGAGCGGTCCTCGCCGCGGGCCCGGCCACGGCCGCTCCGCTGGCCCCCGCCCCCGTCGTCGCCCCCGGCGAACCCGCTCCGGGCGGTGCGTCCACGGGTAGTGCCTTCCTCGACGAGTTCGGCTCGTTCCTGCGCCAGCTGCAGTGCGGCTCGGCGTACTCCTGCAACCCGCCCGCCTAGCCGCGGCGGTCCGTCGCGCACTCGCCGCCGGGGCGGTCGGCGAGTGCGCGGTCACCTCAGCCCAGCGCCGCGAGCGCGTCCACCTCGAACAGCATGCCCGGCAGGGCCAGCGCGGCGACCCCGAGCAGGGTCTGCGCGGGCGGCCGGTCACCCCAGATCGCGGCGATCTTGGCGCCGAGCACCGTCAGCTTCTCCACATCGTGGTCGACGACGAACGTGCGCAACTGCGCGACATCGGCGTAGTCCGCCCCCGCCGACCGCAGCGCGACGCCCAGATTCGCGAACGCCCGATCCACCTGCTCGCCGAAATCGGTACTGGTCGTGTGCCCTTCAGCATCGGAGTCGTACTGCCCCGCGATGACGACCAGTTCGCCCGTCACCCGCGCGACGTGGCTGTACCCGAACCCGGTCGGATCGTGCAGTTCGGACGGGTTGCTGATCACTACTGACATGACACCTCTCCTGTTGCCGATGGTCCTGCGCAGACGAGACGACGCGGCGCGCCCGAGTGTGACATTTCCGGGCGTTCAGCCGGTGGATCGGGCGCGGGCAGGGGTCGGTGCACGGGTTGTCGCGTTGCAGCTCGGTGCCCGACCGGCCTCCGTGCTTGTAGGGTTCGGTGAGCAAACCGGGGAGGACTCCTGCATGGCACAGCTTCGGCATCGGATCGACGAAATGACCGATGACTCGGGATATCTCGGCCTTGTCGACCCACACGCGTACACGTCGTTCGTGGGCGAAGACTGGACCTTGGAGCTACTGTTCGAGCGCGTCGAATCGCAGATCCGGCAGCGGACGATGCTGCTCTGGGGAACCGGCGGCGAGGAGCAATGGCAAATCGACCTCTCGGACTCGCCGGTAGATCCGCGGCTGCCGATCATCAGGCAGATCGCCGGCCCCATCACCGTGACGGGCGGTGAGCTGGTCGTCGTCAATTTGGACACGGTCACCATGGCCGCCCAGTTCGCCGACTCCGCCGTGGACGACGACAAGGAGATCTACGGGTCCAGCGTCGAACTCCCGAACGGCGACTACATCTGCACCATCAGTCAGCTCACCGATCCCGAGCGGGACCGGACACATGACGGCCCCGACTTCCACCTCCAGCTGCTGGCTGGACGAATCCCGCCATGGTCCGGAGTCGCATGGTCCGAGCTGTGACGCTCCGGCGGAACGCACGACAGCGGGGTCAGCCGGCGGTGTCCGGCGCGCGGCGCCGGGCGGCCCAGACGGTGACGGTGAACAGGCCGACGCCGAGGATCGCCAGGAGGGCGCCGACGGCGGCGGGGGCGGTGTAGCCGAGACCGGCGGCGATGACCAGCCCGCCCAGCCAGGCGCCCGCCGCGTTGGCGATGTTGAGGGCGGCGTGGTTGAGGGCGGCGGCGAGGGTCTGGGCGTCGGCGGCGACGTCCATCAGGCGGGTTTGCAGGCCGGGGGCCAGGGCGGCGCCGGACGCGCCGACCAGGAACGCGCCGATCGAGGCGGTGATCGGGTTGTGCGCGGCCGCAACGAAGCCGGCCAGGATGATCACCATCGCGATCATGCCGACGAGGATCGAGCGGTCCACGCCCCGGTCGGCCAGGATGCCGCCGAGGACGTTGCCCGTGATCATGCCGAGGCCGAACAGGGCCAGCACGATCGGGACCGCGCCGATCGGCATGCCCGCGACGTCGGTCATGGTGGTGGCGATGTAGGTGTAGACGGCGAACATGCCGCCGAAGCCGATCGCGCCCACGGCCAGGGTGAGCAGCACCTGCGGGCGGCGCAGCGCGCCGAGTTCGGTCATCGGGTTGGTGATCTTCATACCGCTCAGGCTCGGCACGAACCGCCACAGCGCCGCTACCGTCGCGACCCCGATCACCGCGACCACGACATAGGCGTCCCGCCAGCCCAGATGCTGGCCCAGCCAGGTCGCGCCCGGCACCCCGATCACATTCGCCACGCTCAGCCCCAGCATCACCGCGGCCACCGCCTTGGCCCGCTGCCCGACCGGGGCGAGCGTAGCCGCGGCCAGCGAGGCGACACCGAAGTAGGCGCCGTGCGGCAGACCGGAGACGAACCGGGCCGCCACCAGCGTGCCGAAGGTCGGGGCCAGCACCGTCGCGGCATTGCCGACGGTGAACGCGGCCATCAACGCGATGAGCAGTTTCTTGCGCGGCACCCGGGCGCACAGCGCGGCGATCAGCGGCGCGCCGACGACGACGCCCAGCGCGTACGCCGACACCGCGTGCCCGGCCGTCGGCTCGGAGATGTCGAAGTCGGCCGCGATATCGGGCAGCAGACCCATCGTCACGAACTCGGTGGTGCCGATGCCGAACCCTCCCAGCGCCAGCGCGAGCATCGCCGGGACATGCCAGTTCGTGCGTGGCGTCTCGACGAGACCGGAGGCGGAGAGGGAAGAAGTCACGCATCAATGCAACGGGCCCCGCTTCCCGATCGCTACCCGGGGCGAGGGTGAGTTATCCCACCCCGATGCCCGGCGACGAGAAAGGCGCCCGCATCGGGTCCGATGCGGGCGCCTTGCCCAGCGATGCGGGTGCCGCGGTTCGACGCGGCGCCCCAGCTCTATCTCACTTCAGGGCGCGAGCGAGGTTCACGTCCAGCGCACCCAGGAACTCCTCGGTGCTCAGGTAGCCCTGGTCGCCGCCGACGAGCAGCGCCAGGTCCTTGGTCATCTGCCCGCCTTCGACGGTCTTGATGACGACGTCCTCGAGCGCCTGCGCGAAGCCGATCACCTCGGGGGTGTTGTCCAGCTTGCCCCGGTGCTCCAGGCCACGGGTCCAGGCGAAGATCGACGCGATCGGGTTGGTCGAGGTCGGCTTGCCCTGCTGGTGCTGGCGGTAGTGCCGGGTGACGGTGCCGTGCGCGGCCTCGGCCTCACAGGTCTTGCCGTCCGGGGTGAGCAGCACCGAGGTCATCAGGCCCAGCGAGCCGAAGCCCTGCGCCACGGTGTCGGACTGCACGTCGCCGTCGTAGTTCTTGCAGGCCCAGACGTAGCCGCCCTCCCACTTCATGGAGGAGGCGACCATGTCGTCGATCAGGCGGTGCTCGTAGGTCAGGCCCGCCGCGTCGAACTCGGCCTTGAACTCGGCGTCGAAGACTTCCTGGAAGGTGTCCTTGAACATGCCGTCGTAGGCCTTGAGGATGGTGTTCTTCGTGGAGAGGTACACCGGGTAGTTCTGCTGCAGGCCGTAGTTGAACGAGGCCCGCGCGAAGTCCTCGATGGACTTCTTGAAGTTGTACATGCCCATGACGACGCCGCCGTCCTCGGGCATCTTCACGACCTCGTGCACGATCGGCTCGCTGCCGTCCTCCGGGGTGAAGGTCAGCGTGACGGTGCCCGCCTCGTAGACCTTGAAGTCGGTGGCGCGGTACTGGTCGCCGAACGCGTGGCGGCCGATGATGATCGGCTTGGTCCAGCCGGGCACCAGGCGGGGCACGTTGGAGATGATGATCGGCGCGCGGAAGATGGTGCCACCCAGAATGTTACGGATGGTGCCGTTGGGCGAGCGCCACATCTTCTTGAGGCCGAACTCCTTCACCCGCGCTTCGTCGGGGGTGATGGTGGCGCACTTCACGCCGACGCCGTGCTTCTTGATGGCATTCGCCGCGTCGACGGTGACCTGGTCGTCTGTCTTGTCGCGGTACTCGATGCCGAGGTCGTAGTACTCGAGGTTCACGTCGAGATACGGGTGGATCAGCTTGTCCTTGATGAACTGCCAGATGATCCGGGTCATCTCGTCGCCGTCGAGTTCTACGACGGTACCTTCAACCTTGATCTTGGACATGGATCTTCGTGTCCTCCTAGGATGGTGCCCTCATTGCACGGCCAGGCGAACACGCTTGTGAGCGGACCCCAGCTGTTCCAACAGACAACGTATATGCCCCGCGTTGTCTGCGGGACGTGTGGTGCAAACAAGACGAGCGTACTGCTGCCCCCTACCTCACCGCGATGGGAGGGCCCGCTGTGCGGGACTCCGCCGGCGCAGCGGACGGCAAACGGGTCGCAAGTGACCGAGGGCACTGTCGGGTCATGACCGACATACGCTCGACACCCAACCTACTCGGCATGCGCCTGGCCCATCGCGCGATGCTGGCCGATACCGCCCGGTTCGCCGCTCTGACCGGGGAGCTCGCCGCCACCCGGATACCGTGTCCGCCGCGGCGGGCCCGCGCGATCGCCGACTATCTCGGCCTGCTGTGCGACTCCATCCACCATCACCACCGCGTCGAGGACGAGGTGCTCTGGCCGACGCTGACCGCCGCCGCGGGCGACGCGGTGGAACTCAGGGAGCTCAGCGACGACCATGCCCAGCTCGACCCGGCGCTGGCCCAGATCAGGACGACCTGTGCCGAGCTGGTCGCCCGCCGCCCGGGTGCCGCCGCCGACCTGGCCGAGCGGCTGACCCGGCTGCACACCGTGCTCGACGAGCACATCGCCGACGAGGAGCGCACGGTCTTCCCGATCATCACCGAGTACCTGACCACCGCGCAGTGGGAGCGGGTCGAGGCGGCGGCCCGCGGCGGCGCGGTGATGAGTTTCGAACTGCCGCGCATGGTCGCGGTCTGCGCGCCGACGGAACTCGCCGAACTGAGGGCCGAGGGTGGACTGCCGGTGCGGGTGATGCTGACGGTGTTCGGTATCGGATACCGCCGTCGGGAGCGTGTGCTGGCCGGTGGGTGAACCCGTGGCGGCGGGCTACGCGGTCGCCGACGGCCCGCCCGCGGTGGTGCCGAGATCGTCGAGTGCGGCCAGTTCGGTCGCGATGGCGGCGAGCACGTCCTCGGCCGCGGCGCGGTGCGCGGTCGCGGCGGCGTGGTCACCCAGCCGGTCGGCCAGTTCGGCGAGGACGGTGTCGACCGGGCCGAAGGCGACCGACCCGGAGTCCATTCCCGCGATGGTGCCTGCCCTCGGCAGCAGATCCTGATAGAGCTGCCGGGCCGCCTCGATCGTGCCGATCCGGGTGACCACCCTGGCCTCGAACACCGACATCGCGCACCAGTAGTAATCGCGCAGCACCGGGATGCCCGCGTCGAGCACCGCGGCCGCCCGCTCGGTCTCGCCCGCGTCGAGCAGGGCCAGCATGTACGCGGACCTGAGCGCGTGCGGCGCGGCCGCGTTCAGCGCGGCGAAACCCTCCAGGCCGGGCGCGAGGTCGCCCAGCGCCCAGCCGGTCATCATCTCGGCGAGCAGGACCAGTTCGGCGCCGTTGGCGTGACCTGCCGCGATCATCTTTGCGCTGAGGTCGGCATCGATGGCCTCGGCGGTCGCGAAGTCGCCGCGCAGCGCGGCGAGCACAGCCAGGTGCGCGGTGGACACGACCAGCAGCGGGCCGAGCTGGCCGCCCTCGGCGCAGTCGAGTGCCATGGCGATCTCGGCTCGCGCGGCGACGAGCCGGCCCGCGCCCGAGGCGACGAGGAAGCGCAGGAAATGCGCGACCGCCTGGTACTCCGGCAGCCCCGCCTCGGTCGACACGCGCAGCAGTTCGTCGGCCAGGGCGCCGCGCTCCGGCCACAGGTCGGGGCCGAGCGCGACGAAGGCCCTGGCATTGAGTGCGGCGCACAACAATTCGGGATCACCGAGCTCGCGCGCCGTGCGCAAGGCCTCAGCGGAGCAGGCGAAGGCGTGCGGGTTGTCGAAGCCGACGACTTCGAAGGCGGTGCTGACGAGCAGCCGGATCCGCAGGTCCGGCGCTGTCGTGCGCGCCGACGCGGCGGCCAGCTCCGCCCACATGCCGGGGTCGGGCAGGCCGCGCTCTCGACTGGTCCAGATGGTGGGGGCACGCCAGCAGGTGAGGACGGCGACGACGGGATCGGTGGCGATGATCCGGGCATCGTCGCCGCGCGCGGCAGCGGTGTTCGGCATGAGGGCGCGCGCCGTTGCCAGAGCTTCGACGCGCAGGATGCGGGCCTGTTCGTCGTTGCCGCCGTAGGCGAGGGCGTTGATCAGCGCGCAGGTGGTCGACAGGGCCGCCAGGCGGTCGGCGCGCGGTGCCATGGCGTCGACGTGTCCTGCGCTGGTGTGCAATTCGAGGGCGGAGCGCCACAGTGGCTCGGCGTCCTGGTGGGCGCGGCGGGCGGTGCGGCGGCGGGCGGCGGCGAGGACGTAGCGCAGCGCGCGGGTGGCGTTCGCGGTGCCTGCCCCGGCGATGGCGTGGTGGGCCATGGCGTCGAGGTCGACGGTGCCGGTAGCGGATTCGAGGTCCGCCGTGGACGCGCCGGTGCGGCGTTCGAGGAGTTCCAGTGCCGACCAGTGCAGGCGGGCGCGGCGCAGGGTGGGGATGTCGCCGTAGACGGCGTCGCGGATCAGGGCGTGGGCGAAGGTGATCCGATCGGTGTCCGCGATGCGGACCAGTCCGGCGACGGTAACCGTGTCGACCAGGTCGATCAGCGTGTCCTCCGGTTCGGCGGTCAGCTCGAGCAGGGTGTCGAAGTCGATGTCGTCGCCCCAGACGGCGGCCAGGCGCAGGGCGCGGGCCGCGCCCGCGGGCAGCCGGGCGATCCGGCGGCCGAGGACGTCGCGGACGCC
>NZ_JBCGFB010000049.1:0-11414 GCF_038752175.1 Nocardia sp. No.11
GGCGATCGCCGGCCTGGCGATCCTGGTCGGCGTGCCGGCACCGGAGGCGGCCGGGCTGTACGCGGGGGCCGCGCTGGCCCTGGTCGCGGCCACCGCCTTCGCCGCGGTCACCCTCGTCACCGCCCGCCCCGTTCCCGGCCTCGACGCGGTGACCGCGACGGGCTACGGATTCCTCGGCGGCGCAGCCCTTCTCGCCTGCCCCGCCGCGACGACCGGCCTCGCGATCAGCCCGGCACCCGCGAACCTGCTGGCCGTCACCGTCCTCGGCCTGGTCCCCACCGCCGTCGCCTACGGGCTCTTCTTCCACGGACTGCCCGCCGCGGGCGCGTCGACGGCCGCGATCCTCACGCTGCTCGAACCCCTCACCGCGACTCTGCTCGCGGTGGTTCTCCTCGGCGAGCGATCGACCCCCGTCGCCTGGACCGGCGCGGCCCTGCTCGCCGTCGCTCTGGTTGTCACCGCCACCGCCCAGGAGGCGCCGACGTCGGCGGAACTCAGGGTTCGGGGAACAGGCCGGGGAGTTCCATGGCGTAGGAGAGGTCGTCGCGGGTGCCGAGGGTGACCAGCAGGACGCGGATCATCGTGACGCGCGCTTCGGAGTCCAGCACGGGATCGGGGTCGGAGCCGGGTTCGGTGCCCATGGTCAGGCGGTAGACGACGTATTCGCACACGTGCAGGGCGGTGTCCATGTCCAAGGGCGTGGGCACGGGACGGCCCAGCTCGACGAAGGTCTTGCGGACCAGGGCGCGGATGTCGTCGAGGGCGCGTTCACGGTAGGCCGACACCAGCGAGCCGGGATCGTGCAGTTCGGCGAACAGCGGGCGCAGCATCGGTCCGTGCCCGCGCGCCCAGTCGATGAAGGCGTCGATCAGCCGGATACCCAGCTGGACCGGCTCGTCGGTGCCCGACAGCGCGTCGCGGATCGCCCCGACCAGGCCGTCGTTGGACGCGGTGAGGACCACGTGCAGCGGCTCGGACACATTGCCGAAGTAGCGGTAGAAGGTGGGCCTGGCCAGGCCGGCCTGTTCGATGATCTGGGCGACGCTGAGCCCGCGCGACCCGTTGCGGGCGAACACGGCGGCCGTCGCCTCGACGATCCGGGCACGGACCTCTTCGGCCTGCTCCTGGGTCTGCGGTGGACGCCCACGGCGCACCGTGGCGGAATCACCGGACATCGCACCTCCTCACAACCGCGAGACGTCCACGGAAAGCTTGACACGGCACCGGCCCGAACCATTAATCTAACACTAGTGTTCAGCAAATAGCCGAACCTGCGCGATCGCTCCGCGCGACCCATCTGTTGAGGAGAAGGGCCGACAATGACGACAGCCCCCGAGCTGACCGCCGAACCCACCGCGCTGCCGACCGCGCTGGTCAAGCCCCTGTTCGACCGAGGAGTCGCGGGTGGCGCGCCGTCGGTGCCGATCTTCGCCCCCGCGACCGGACACAAGATCGGCGACCTGCCGCAGTCCTCGATCGCCGATATCGACCGCGCGTTCGCCGTGGCCCGCCACGCCCAGCGCGACTGGGCCAAGGTGCCGGTCAAGCAGCGCGTGGAGATCCTGCGCCGCTTCCACGACATCGTGCTGGCCGAGCAGGACACCATTCTCGACATCGTGCAGACCGAGACCGGCAAGTCCCGCCCGCACGCCTTCGACGAGGTCGGCGACGTCGCGCTGAACTCGCGCTACTACGCCGCCGTCGCGCCCAAACTGCTCGCCGACCGCAAGCCGCGCGGCGTGCTGCCGGTGCTCACCTCCGTCGAGGTGCGCAACCGCCCCAAGGGTGTCGTCGCGGTGATCTCGCCGTGGAACTACCCGCTCGCGCTCTCGGCCTCCGACGCCCTGCCCGCCCTGGTCGCGGGCAACGCCGTGATCGCCCGGCCGGACAACCAGACCGCGCTCTCGGCGCTGTGGGCCATCGACGCCGCCGAACGCGCCGGGCTGCCGCGCGGGCTGTGGCAGGCCGTGCTCGGCCGTGGTCGCGAGATCGGCGGCGACGTGATCGCCCGCGCCGACTACGTCGACTACACCGGCTCCAGCGCCACCGGCCGCACCATCGCCCAGCAGGCCGGTGAGCGCCTGATCGGCTACTCGCTCGAGCTGGGCGGCAAGAACCCGCTGCTCGTGCTGGCCGACGCGGACGTCTCCAAGGCGGCGAAGCTGGCCGTGCGCGCGTGCTTCTCCTCGGCGGGCCAGCTGTGCGAGTCGATGGAGCGCATCTACGTCGACGCCACGGTCTACGACCAGTTCGTCGCCGAGTTCGTCGGCAACGTCAAGAACATGACCCTCGGCGGCGACCTCGACTACAGCAAGGACATGGGCTCGCTGACCTTCCAGCGTCAGCTCGACACCGTCACCGCGCACGTCGACGACGCCGTCGCCAAGGGCGCCAAGGTGCTCGCCGGTGGCCGCGCCCGTCCCGATTTGGGCCCGTACTTCTACGAGCCCACCGTGCTCGCCGACGTGGCGCCCGGCATGACGGTCTACCGCGAGGAGACCTTCGGTCCGGTCGTGTCGGTGTACAAGGTCGACTCCGACGAGGCCGCCATCGAGGCCGCCAACGACACCGCCTACGGCCTCAACGCCAGCGTGTGGAGCAAGGACGCCGAGCGCGGCAAGGCCGTCGCCGCCCGGATCAACGCCGGCTCGGTCAACGTCAACGAGGGCTTCATCGCGGCCTGGGGCAGCGTCGACGCGCCGTCGGGTGGTCTCGGCATCTCGGGTCAGGGCCGTCGCCACGGTCCCGAGGGGCTGTTGAAGTACGTCGACACCCAGACCATCGCGGTCCAGCGGGTGCTGCCGATCGCGCCGCTGCCGGGCATGTCCGAGCAGATGTGGGCCAAGACCATGACGCTGGTCTTCGGTGTCATGAAGACACTGCGCCAGAAATAGCGCGTACGGAAAACGAAGCAGGGGTAGGCATTTCATGAAACTCGATTCGGTCGCGGGCAAGCGGGTGCTGGTCACCGGCGCCGCCATGGGCCTGGGCAGGCTGTTCGCCGAGACGGCGGTCCGCGAGGGCGCCGACGCGGTGGTGCTGTGGGACATCAACGAGCTCGCGCTGCGCGAGACCGCGGCGCAGCTGACCGCCCTGGGCGGCAAGGTGCACCATCACGTCGTCGACGTGTCCTCGCAGGATTCGATCCGCGAGGCCGCCGAGGCGGTGCGCAAGGAGATCGGCGGGATCGACATCCTGGTCAACAACGCCGGGATCGTGCGGGGCAACACCTACTTCTGGGAAACCGAGAACCGCGCCGACATCGACAAGACCATGGCGATCAACTCGCTGGCCCCGATGTACGTCACGTTGGAGTTCCTGCCGGGCATGGTCGCCGGTGCCGGTCAGGCGCGCATCCTCAACATCGCGTCCTCGGCCGGTCTGGTGGCCAACCCGCGCATGGCCGTCTACGCCGCGTCGAAGTGGGCGGCGCTGGGCTGGTCGGATTCGGTGCGCCTGGAACTCGAGCAGGCGGGCCACGACCACGTGAAGGTCACCACGGTCTGTCCGACCTACATCAACACCGGCATGTTCGACGGCGCCAAGGGCATCCTGTTCACGCCGATGCTCGAGCAGAACGACGTCGTCGAGACCTCGTGGCGGGAGATGAAGAACGGTGGCGCCCTGGTGGTGCTGCCGTGGACCTCGCGGATGAACCGCGCGCTCACCGGTCTGCTGCCGATCAAGGTGCGCGACTTCTACCTCAACGCCGTCGGCGTGTACCACTCGATGGATCAGTTCACCGGCCGCAAGTAGCCGCTCGGACCACCACGATGCCCCCGCCGACCCCGTGTCGGGCGGGGGCATCGCCGGTTAGGCGCGCGGTGCGCGTCACGGCATCGACTGCCCTGCGCCGTCGTCGTCAGGCCGCGCGGGTACCGACAACGACGGTCGCGTAGTACTCCTCGGAGTGTTCGACGCGCGGCGTGAGACCGTGCCCGGACAGCACCGCGCACGCGGTGTCGACCTGTCCGGTCGAGGTTTCCACCAGCACCGTGCCGCCGGGCGCGAGCCAGTTCGCCGCGCCCTCGGCGACCCGCCGGAACACGTCGAGCCCGTCCGCGCCGCCGTCCAGGGCGACCAGCGGTTCGTGCTCGCGGGCCTCCGGCGGCATGTCGGCCACCCGCTCGGTCGGCACATACGGCGTGTTCGCCAGCAGGACGTCGACGCGGCCGCGCAGATCACCCGGTAACGCGTCGAACAGATCCCCGCCGAACACCGGCGCGCTCAGCGGCGCGAGATTCTCCCTGGCGCAGGCCACCGCCACCGGATCGATATCGGCGGCGACGAGCTCGACATCGCAGCCGCGCGCGGTGAGTTCGGTGGCCGCGCTCAGCCCGAGTGCCCCGCAGCCGCAGCACAGATCGACCACGCAGGCCCGCGCCGTTCCCGGCGCGATCCCGGCCACCGCCCGCTCGACCAGGAACGCGGTGCGCTGACGGGGCACGAAGACCCCCGGCCGCACGCCGACCCGCAGGCCACGGAAGGCGACCCAGCCGAGCAGATATTCGAGCGGAGTCCCCGCCACCCGCCGGGCCACGAGGTCGTCGAGGCGGGCGGGGTCGCCCGCGGCGGCCTCGATCAGCAGCGCGGCCTCGTCCTCGGCGAAGACGCAGCCCGCGGCGCGCAGTACGACGACGACGTCGTCGAGGGGGGAAACAGTCATGCAGCGATTGTCCCGTGCCGGACAACCGATTTTTCCCGCGCCGGATCAGCGCGCGCTGTCGAGCTCGAACGTGCGGGTCGCGTCCAGGTAGATCCCGCGCTGCGCGGCCCGCGCCGGCGGCGGCAGCTGCGAGACCAGCTGTTCGAGCGAGGTCATCGCGCCGACGACGTTCGTCCCGGCCACCAGGAAATCGGCGACCGCGCGGCGGATGTGGTTGGGCGAGGTCACCACCACGGCGCTGGTGGCGCCGAGATCGCGCAGCAGGCGGGTGCTGAACAGTGCGTTCTGCACCGTCGATCCGGCCCGGTCCTCGACGTGGATCCGCTCGTCGGGCAGGCCGCGGCCCACCAGCCAGCGACGCATCGCCTCGGCCTCGGAGATCCCGTTCTGCGGGTTGCCCCCGGTGACGACCACCGGCGAGAACGGCGCGGCGACCGCCTGCAGCCAGGCGGCGGTGAGCCGGTTCTCCAGTTCGGGCCGCAGCGCGCCGTCGGGCAGCAGGCCGTAGCCGAGGACGACGATGCCGGTCTGCGGACCGACCAGCGCGGGCAGCGGATTGGGCAGCGTCGCCGCCGCGGCGGTCACCGCGCGCAGCACGTTGGAGGTGCCCGCCGCCATGCCCGCGTCGACCGCGCCGAGCCGGGCCATCGCCTCGCCGACCGCGGCCGGGTCACCGGCGTAATGCGACCAGATGGCCTGCAGCGCGAGCGCGTCGACATCGTTGGGATCGGCGGCGATGAGGGCGCGCAGGTCGGCGCGACCGGCGTTGTCGTCACCGTCGGTGAAATGCCGCTGCGCGGAGTTGTAGAGCGCGGTCACGTCGGCTTCGGCGGCGGCCGGGGTGACGGTGGCGCTCGTGACCGCGGCGGCCGCGATGACGGCGGCGGCCAGCTGTTTCCAATGCCTCGAGATCTTCACGACAGTCGACACCCTTCCGCGAACGGTTCGGTACGTGCTGGGCAGAGCTGTGGCAGAGCTGCCGACACCCTACGGCCGGGTCCGGGTCGCACCGTGGAACCCGACGACGTTCCGCGCGTCGCCGCCCGGTGGTCGGGCGGACGGGTAGCGGCGGATAAGCTGACCCACCGTGGATACCGCTTCGCTGACCGGCAAGGAACTCGCCGCCGCCATCAACGCCGACACGAAGGAGCGCGCCGCCGCGCTCACCGCCGCGGGCACCGCGCCGACGCTGGCGCTGATCGTGGCCAACGACGACCCGGCCAGCGCCTGGTACGTGAACTCTCTGCGCAAGGCCGCCGAACGTCTCGGGATCGCCTGCGAGCGCATCGATCTCGGCGCCGACGCGAGCGCGGAGACGATCCGCGCCGAGCTGACCGCGCGCAGCGCCGACCCGGCCACCGCCGCGATCATGCTGCAGACCCCGCTGCCCGCAGGCGTCAGCCTCGACGACGTGAGCGCGTCGATCGCGGCGAGCAAGGACGTCGACGGTGTCAGCCCGCTGTCGCTGGGTCTGCTCGCCTCCGGCCTGGACGGGTTCGTCCCCGCCACCTCCGAGGCGGTGGTCGAGCTGCTGAAGCATCACGGCATCGCGCTGCAGGGGCGGGTGGTGACGGTCGTCGGCCGGTCCAACATCGTCGGCAAGCCGCTGGCGCAGCTGCTGCTGGCCGAGAACGCCACCGTCACCGTCGCGCATTCGCGCACCGCCGACCTGGCCGCGGTCACGACCCCCGCCGACATCGTGGTCGCGGCCGCGGGCCGGATCGGGCTGGTCACCGGCAAGCACGTCGGTGACGGTGCCGTGGTGATCGACGTGGGGACCAACGAATCCCCTGACGGCGGCATCGTCGGCGACGTCGACGCGGCCTCGGTCGACGGCAAGGCGGCGGCGCTGAGCCCCGTGCCCGGCGGCGTGGGCCCGGTGACCACCGCGCTGCTGATGCGCCACGTGGTCGTGGCGGCCGAGAAGGCCCGCGCCTGAGCGGCTTTCGCGTCCTCGGTCGGGTCTAGCGGACCGGCCCGATCGAGGTGATCAGGTACTTGCCGCCGACCTTGGCGGTGCCGACCAGCTGCGGGTTGTAGATGATCGGCACCGAGTCCGGCCGGTACTCGGTGATCACCACGAAGTACTGGCCGGCGAACGCCGCGGGCGTGATGCTCAGGCAGTGCGTCGTGCCCACCGGGATGGTGTCGATGCCCGCCTGGATATCGGCGCCCGACGGCAGTGCCGCGTCGCCGGACACCAGGGTGCGTGCCTGGTCACCCGACCGCGCGACGTAGTACGCGTGCTGGAACGCCAGGATCGCCGCGACACCGCTGTCGGTGCCGCCCGGCCCGTTGCCCTGGATCTTGCTGCCGACCAGCTCGGCGGGGCAGTTCCCGGCGACCGGGACCGCACCGGCCGGCGCGGGCTCGATCGTGCTGCTGGCCGCCGCGGATTCCGGTACGGGACCACGCAACTGGAGATAGCCGCCGCCGATCAGCACGGCACCGGCGACCGAGGCCGCGAGCGGGCCGACCCAGCGCGGCACGCGCTTGCGCCGGGAGCGGTCGATCATCCGCGCGAAGACCTCGTCGTCGCCGCCGTAGTCGGGCGTCGGCCGCGGCGGCAGCGAAACCGGTGTGGCGGCGACCCATTCGGGCTCGACGCGGTCGGGAGCCGGGGTGTCGGGGGTGATGATCGGCAGCCGGTCGGTCGCGGGGCCGTTGTCGGGTTCCGGCAGCGGCACCTCCGGAAGGGCATGGCGGGCACCGGGATCGAACGGTCCGCCGACGATCGGCAGCCGGTCGGTGGCGTAGCTGTCGGTCGGCACGATCCGGCCGGAGGACCGATCGGGCGCCACGTGCGCGGCCGACAGCGAGATCACCGGGATGCCGGCCGGTGTGGTCGGCCCGCCCTCGACGCGATGCCGGGCGCCGGCACGGGGCGGCGGATCGGACGGCTCGGTCAGCCGGCGGGGGCGCGGCGCACCCAGATCGCGACCGGGTCGCCACCGGGCGGCAGCGGTGAACGGACCACCGGCCGACCCGGGGTCGTGCTGTCGAGCCCCGATCGGTCTGTGTGCATCCGGTCGATCCATCGCCCCACCTTCATCAGGCTGTCGCCGTCAGGTTGTCTCGCAACGATTTCGTTACGGGCACGATACTGCTCTGACGGTGGGAACGCCGAATGCCACGAGGGAATTACTCACCAGTGAATGTAGACCGGGTCACCGATGCCGACGTTTTCGTAGTACCAGGCCGCGTCGTCGGGGGCGAGGTTGATGCAGCCGTGGCTCACATTGGCGTAGCCCTGCGAGTCCACCGACCACGGTGCCGAATGCACGAACACGCCACCCCAGGTGAGGCGTTCGGCCCATTCGCCGTCGATGATGTAGCCCTCGGGGTCGTCGAGCGGGATGCCGATCGTGCGCGAATCGAACACCACCGAGCGGAACTTCTCCAGCACCGTGAAGTTGCCGGTCGGGGTCTCGAAGCCGGGCTTGCCCATGGACGCGGGCATGTTCCGGACGACCTGGCCACCCATGCTCACCGTGAACGTGTGCGCCGAGAGGTTCGCCTCGGCGTAGACGCCGCCGTTGGTCTGGAACTCGGTGCGCTGGTTGCCGAACTGCACCGTGATCGGCGAACTCGTCGGCAGATGGCCCGTGGGGGTCCACTGCAACCGGGTGTCGTCGACCCAGGCGAAGGTGCCGGGCAGCGCGTCGGTCGAGCGGATCGCCGCGGCGCGCTCGGCGTTCGCCCGATCGGTGACCGGGGCGGCGAAGGTGAACGTGACCGGCGCGGCGACGCCGACGACCTGCCCGTTCGCCGGGGATATCGCGGTGACCGCCGGGGTCGGAGATCCTCCGATCAGGGCCGCGGACGCGGCTCCCGACCAGAATGCGGCGAGGAGTGCCGCCATGGTCGCGACGAACAGGAAACGAAGTGCGCTCTTCATAAACGCCACCCCTTCGGTCACTCGTAGGCGGATTCCAAGTCTAGGCCGCCATGATCAACTAGACCTATCGAAGTGATAACGGCCGACGGGTCCGACGGTGTGTCGGCTTGTGTTCGCGCAGGTGAGGGCTATCAGGCATCGATTCCACATCGATACCGGTTCAGCGGAACCCGCCGGGACGCGCCACCGGCGCGGGCGCGATCGCCTGAGCGGCGTCGAATTCCGCTCTGGCGGCGGTGATCTCGTGCTGGTGGTTCACCACACAGGCGACCACGGCATGGGTGATCCGGCTCAGGTCCGTCCCGAGCTCGGTGATCGAGTGCTCCACCCGGGGCGGCACCGTCGGATACACCGAGCGCCGCACGAGACGGTCGCGTTCCAGGTCACGCGAGGTTTTGGTGAGCATCTTCTGGGCGATGCCGTCGAGTCGCCCGCGCGGCTCGTCGAACCGCACCGGGCCGTCGGCCGCGCGCAGGGTACCCAGCACCAGCAGCACCCAGTTGTCGGCGAGCACGGCCGGCAGCTGCCGTGCCGGGCAGTTCCGCGTAGGTCGTGGGTACCGCGCGGGCCGCCGATCACGACTACCTGCGGGATCTCGGGATCGAAGAGCCGATCGATTACCGCACCACGGATTTCACCGCCGTGGTGCGCGAGGTCGACCTGGTCGGGGGAGAGAACACCGACCGGTCGCTGTGGGTGCTGAGCGCCGGTGGCCGGGTGCTCGCGGCCGAAGGCCCGCGGACACCCCCGGATGCGCGCGTCGACCGGTTCATCGTGAGCGCCACGACGGCCGCGCTCGACGCGCTCGCCGCCGCTGTCGACCGGGGCCGAGTTCGCGGTGCACGTCGCGACGAGCCCGCCGATCACGAACTCGCCGCCGCGCATCGGCGCGGCGAGTCCGGTGGGGTGCGCGGCAAGATCGTGCTCACCGCGGCCCGAGTCAGCCGCGCACGGCGTGCAGGACGTCGGCGTGCAGGGCGTCGGCGCGCGCGGCGATCGTGTCGACGCGCAGCAGTGCCGCGGCGAAGCCGTCGCCGAGGGCGGCGGGCAGCGAACCGACATTGATCTCGATGTTGAGCTGCGAGCTCATCGCCGCGGCGCGGGCGGCGTCGGCGGCCGCGCCGATGTCGGTGACCACGTTGGGGTTGCCGATCGGCAGCAGTTCGGCGGCCAGCGACAGGATCTCGTCGGCCTCGTCCACCACGGCGGCGGGCACCCGGGCGGCCTCGACCAGGGCGGCGTTGATCGCCTCGGTGCGGGCGGCGACCTCGGCCTCGGTGTCCTTGGGCAGCTTGTAGGCCGCGCCGACCGCGGTGAACGCGGCGGCGTCGGCATCGGCCAGCGCCAGCGACCTCGCGCGGGCGGCGTCGGCGGCCTCGATGATCCGCTCGACGATCGGCTGGTGGACCGCGTCCTTGGCCCGGGTCGTGTAGCGCGCGACCATCGCGACCAGCGCCGCGGCCTGGGCGGCGTGCAGCGCGGCCACGGCGCCGCCACCCGGTGCGGGGACCTTCGCGCCCAGCTCCGACAGATAGTGCTCCAGGGTCACCGCACCGAAGGAGGGGGCGATCTGCTGCGGCGAGGCGGTGGGCTGCGACACGACGGGGTGGCCTTTCGATGCGGCGAGAACTGCGTGGGAATCGTCGTCAACGCTACCGGGTGCCCACCCGCGTACCCCGCCCGACCAGCACCCGCGACGACAGACCGACCGGTCGGGGTGGCCGGGAACGGCGGGGCTATGTTGGGTGGCATGCGGATCGGATTGAGCATCAACTACTCGGGCGGGTTCAAGGAGGTCGCGGCCGAGGTCGCCGACCTGGAGCGCGCCGGACTCGACATCGTCTTCGTGCCGGAGGCGTACTCGTTCGACGCGGTCAGCGCCCTGGGTTTCCTGGCGGCCCGCACCGAGCGCGTGCAGCTGGCTTCGGGCATCCTGCAGCTCTACACCCGGACCCCCAGCCTCACCGCGATGACGGCCGCCGGGCTGGACTTCGTCTCCGACGGCCGCTTCATCCTCGGCATCGGCGCGTCCGGCCCGCAGGTCATCGAGGGTTTCCACGGTGTGCCCTACGACGCCCCCATCGGCCGCACCCGCGAACTCGTGGAGATCTGCCGCCAGGTCTGGCGCCGCGAGAAGCTCAACTACCAGGGCAAGTACTACCAGATCCCGCTGCCCGCCGACCGCGGCACCGGCCTGGGCAAAGAGCTCAAGCTGATCAATCGCCCCGTGCGTGAACGCATTCCGGTGCTGCTGGCCGCGCTCGGCCCGAAGAACGTCGAACTGGCCGCCGAGATCGCCGAGGGCTGGCAGCCGATCTTCTTCCTGCCGGAGAAGGCCCAGGACGTCTGGGGCGACGCGCTCGCCGCGGGCAAGGCCAAGCGCGACCCGGCGCTGGGCGACCTCGAGATCTTCGCCGGCCCCCCGCTGGCGATCGGGGACAACGTCACCCCGCTGCTGGAGTTCGTCAAGCCGCATCTGGCGCTCTACATCGGCGGCATGGGCGCCAAGGGCAAGAACTTCTATCACACACTGGCCACCAAGTACGGCTACGGCGCCGCCGCCGATCGCATCCAGGAGCTGTACCTGGCCGGTGACAAGCAGGCCGCCGCGCAGGCCGTGCCCGACGAGCTGGTCCGCGATGTGTCGCTGATCGGCCCGGAGAGCTTCGTCAAGGAGCGCATCGCGGCCATGGCCGCGGCGGGCGTCACCACGCTCAATGTCACGCCCCTGGCCGAGGACGCCGCGGGCCGGGTCAAGCTGATCGAGCAGCTGCGCGGCCTCTGCTGACCCCACCGACGACGAACGCGCCGCCGCCCGGAGAGATTCCCCGGGCGGCGGCGCGGTTCTCG
>NZ_JBCGFB010000049.1:11455-41949 GCF_038752175.1 Nocardia sp. No.11
CCCCACCGACGACGAACGCGCCGCCGCCCGGAGAGATTCCCCGGGCGGCGGCGCGTTTCTCGATGGTCAGGACGTGAACGACGCCAGGGCCGCGGCCAGCGTGGTGTGCATGGCGAACACCTGATCCAGGCTCGTCATCTTCAGCTGACGGCTGGTGGCCGGCCCGTCGGCGACCACCGCGATCGCGGTGTTACCCCCGGCCCGCTGATGGGCGGCGACCAAGGTCGCCATTCCCGCCGACGCCAGGAACCCGACCGCGGTCAGGTCGATCACCAGCGCCGCGGGTTTCTCGGCCAGGATCGCCTCGATCGTGGCGTCCAGCGTGGGCGCCGTCGCCAGATCGACCTCGCCGGTCACCGTCAGCACCGTGACGCCGTCGTGCACCGCCGTCGTGGTGGTCATCGTGTCCGTGAGTGGATACGCGTCTCCGGATGAGTTGGTCACGACTCAACAACACACAACTTCGCCCGAATACGCAAGCCGTCCGGATCCGGGCCGGCGTCCTGGGCCGGGCCCGCGCCTATACTCGGGAACCAGTTGTGCGTGTCCTCCACGGGCCCCGGCGGGGCCACGACGAAGGAGTGCCGATGCTGCCCGATCCCGTCGACGCCACCGATCTGAACATCTACGGCACCGACCAGCTGCCGTGGAGCCGGGTGCGCGCCGCCATAGAGAACGGACTCGCCGCGCTGGAGACCGCCCAGTTCCTCGGCACCGTCGGTCCCGACGGCAGGCCGCACTCGGCGGGCATCGGGGCGACACTGGTCGGCGAGTACTTCTACTTCACCAGCGGTCCCGGCACCCACAAGTCGCGCTACCTGGCCACCAATCCCGCCTGCACCCTGTCGTTCCGGTTCCCCGACGATGTCGATCTCGTCGTCGAAGGCACCGCGACACGCACAGTCGACCACGCCGAGATCGATCGGGTCACCGCGTGCTATCGCGACACCGGCTGGCCCGCCGAACGCGACGGTGCCGCGGTCACCGCGCCGTTCAGCGCCCAGAGCGCGGGCCCGGCCCCCTGGTACCTGTACCGCTTCACCACCCACGCCGCGGTGGGCGTGGCCCTGACCGATCCGCACGGCGCCACCCGCTGGCGGTTCGACCAACGGTAGCCACGACACCGGCCCACCGTGTTCTCCCGGGAAACGACGGCCCCGATGGTAGAGCTGGCTGCTGCTGAGCAAACAGCTGCCCGACGGGCACGCGGGAGATCTCACCACCGGATGGGTCGGTCCGCGCTGGTATGCCACGACGATGGCGCTGGTGGCCAGCGGGTCCGGCCTGGCCGCGGGCATGATCCTGATCGCCGGCCACGACGACAGCGCGGCCCTGGCGGTGTCGGCGGCCACCGTGCTGACGTCGTGGCTGATCCTGCACACCGCGTTCGCCCAGATCTACGCCCGCGCGTACTTCCCCGGCGGCGGGCTGGATTTCCCCGAATGCGCGGTGCCGGAGCTGGCCGAATTCCTGTACTTCTCGTTCACGATCGGCACCTCGTTCGCGGTCTCGGACGTGACGGTGGTGAGCCGGTCGATGCGCAAGCGGGTCACCGCGCACAGCGTGCTGAGCTTCTTCTTCAACGCGGCCGTGGTGGCCATCGCCATCGACTGGCTGAAAGGGTGAACGTCGGGTAGCGGGGTAGGTCTGGTGTTATTCGGAACTCGTCGTACTGTGAGGGCGTGAACATCGATGTGACGCCGCTACCGGGGATCGGCGTGTGCAAGGACTTTCCGCTGGCCGAGGCGCGTCGGCGGATCGGCGTGATCGAGCATCGCGACGGTTCGGTCGACCTGGTGGTCTCGCGGGCGGGTGATCCCGACACCACCACCTCGATTCCCCTGTCGGGCACCGAGATCGGGGTGCTGGCCGGTCTGCTCGGGGCGCCGCAGGTGGTGCAGAAGACCCGCGACACCCCGCTCGTCGGTGAGCTGTCGACCAGGCAGTTCGCGATCGATCGGGGCAGCCCGTTCGACGGTCGTCCGTTGCGCGACACCGCGATGCGCACCCGCACCAAGGCCTCGGTCGTGGCGGTGGTGCGCGCCGGTGACGTGACCCCGTCGCCCGGAACGGATTTCACCTTCATCGCCGGTGATCTGGTGGTCGTCGTCGGCACCGACGAGGGTCTCGACGCCGCTGGAAGGTTGCTCGACCAGGGCTGAGGCTCCGTGCGAAGGGTAAAGAGAAGGTAAGGTATCGCCTAGCTGAGGTTAGGTGATCCAATGAATGTAGATGTCACGTCCCTGCCGGGAATCGGTGTCCGGAAAGAGTTTTCGCTGACGAAGGTGGACCGCCGGATCGGTGTCGTCGACCACCGGGACGGCGGTATCGACCTGATCTTCACCAAGATCGGCGACCCGGACTCGACCGTGCAGGTTCCGTTGTCCGACACCGAGGCTCGCACCCTGGCGAGTCTGCTCGGTGCGCCCCAGCTGGTGGCGCAACTGCGCGAAGAGCACCGCGATCTCGACGGCGTGAGCACGCGCTCGCTGCCGGTGCCGCCGAACTCGCCCTACGCCGGGCGGCGCCTGGGCGAGACCGAGATGCGGACCAGGACCCTCGCCTCGATCGTGGCGGTCCTGCGGGCGGGCCAGGTGCACGCCTCGCCGGGTCCCGAGTTCGGGTTCGTCGGTGGTGACATGGTGGTCGTGGTCGGCACCAATGCCGGGCTCGACGCCGCCGCTGCGATCCTCTCCGACGGCTGAGCGCGTGCAGCTCACGGGAACCGCGCTGGCATTGATCCAGTTGGGGGCGGTGTTCTTCGGGTTGGGGGTGCTCGGGCGGATCGCCGGCAAGGTCGGCCTCTCGCCGATCCCGCTCTATCTGCTCGGGGGGCTGGTCTTCGGCACCGGCGGCCTGATCCAGTTGCACGAGGTGGAGGACTTCATCCACCTCGCCAGCGAGATCGGTGTCGTGCTGCTGTTGTTGCTGCTCGGGCTGGAGTACACCGCGGGTGAACTCGTCACGGGCATGCGCAAGTCGTGGACGGCGGGCCTGCTAGACCTGGTGCTCAACGCGACGCCGGGGGTGATCGTCGCGCTGATGCTCGGATTGGGTCCGACCGGGGCGATCGCGATGGCGGGCGTCACCTACATCTCGTCGTCGGGCATCGTCGCCAAGGTACTCAACGATCTGGGCAGGCTGGGTAACCGCGAGACGCCGACGATCCTGTCGATCCTGGTGTTCGAGGATCTGGCGATGGCCATCTACTTGCCGGTGCTGACCGCGGTGCTGGCCGGTGTCGGCTTCATGGCGGGCCTGACCACCGTGGGGATCGCGCTGGTCGCGGTGACGGTGGTGCTGGTCGTGGCGCTGCGCTACGGCAAGTACGTCTCGGCGATCGTGGCCAGCGAGGACCGGGAGATCTTCCTGCTCAAGCTGCTGGGCTCGGCGCTGCTGGTCGCCGGTGTGGCCTCGGCGGTGCAGGTGTCGGCGGCGGTCGGCGCGTTCCTGCTCGGTATCGCGATCTCCGATTCGACCGCGCACGACGCCACCAAGATCCTCGAGCCGCTGCGCGATCTGTTCGCGGCGATGTTCTTCGTGCTGTTCGGTCTGAGTACCGATCCGCGGACGATCCCGCCGGTGTTGGGCTGGGCGGTGTTGCTGGCCGTGGTCACCACCGCGACCAAGATCGCCACCGGCTGGTGGGCGGCCCAACGCGCCGGTGCCTCGCAGCTGGGCCGGGCGCGGGCCGGTGCCGCGCTGGTCGCGCGCGGTGAGTTCTCGATCGTCATCGCGGGTCTGGCGGTGGCCGCGGGCGCGGTGCCCGACGAGTTCGCCGCGCTGGCGACCACGTATGTGCTGCTGATGGCGATCATCGGGCCGATCGCGGCGCGCATCGTCGAACCGGTCATGCGGGCCACCGTCTCGCGCAAGCAGACTCTGCGCGTGGACTCCGTCGCGGAGTGACCGCTGTCGACGACCCTCGTGTGTCCGCGGCGCGGGGGCCGTCGCCGTTCTCACGGCTCGATCAGCCCGGCCCGGATCGCGTACCCGGTGAGCGCGAGCCGATCGCGCAGGCTTGGTTTCCACGCGATGTCGGCCCGGTACCGGTCGACGTTCTCGGCGCTGATCACCAGCGCGGCCGCGATAGCGCGGGCCGAGTGCCCTCGGCGATGAGCTCGAGCACCTCCTCCGCACGCGGGGTCGGAATCGCCTCGGGCAACGCCGCGCCGTAGCGGGCCGGCTGGAGGTCGGTCGGCGCGGGCACGAGGGTGCTGGCGCTGGCCTGGACCGCCACCATGGCGCCGGTGGTCGAGGGCATCGTCGCCGGTGCCCCCGACCCCGAGACCGGGCGATCGCTGTGGTGGGCCTTCGCCGCCGGCGCCGACTTCGGCGGCCACGGCACCGTCGTCGCGGCCGGTGCGAACGTCGTCGCCCTCGGCATCGCCGCCCGCGCCGGCCAGCGGGTCTCCTTCTGGCAGTTCACCCGCTACGGCATCCTGGTCACCGTGCTCAGCACGACGATGGCCTGGCTCTCTGGCCGGCTGCGCTACTTCTGATCCCGCGCGCTCACTCGGCGGGCAGCGGCACGCCGGTGGCCTGGGCGATGTCGGCCAGCATCCGCTGCGCCGCCTGCACGCCGATGCCCGACATCCAGGTCTCGTCCGGCACCTCGTAGACCTTGCCGTTCTGCACCGCGGCCAGATCGCGCCACACCGGGCTGCTGGTGACGGCGTTCTTGGGCGTCTTGCCCGGGTCGTCGATGGTGGCGACGAAGATGAGGTCGGCGTCGGCGCCGTCGATCTGTTCCGGGCTCACCTCGAGCATGGTCTTCTTGGTGTCGCTCGAGACCTGGTTGGCCGGTCGCGTGAGACCGACATCGGCCAGTACGACACCGCTGAACGACTGCGTCAGATACAGCCGGGTCGGGCCGGCCAGGAAGCGGACCACCGAGGCCGACGGGGTGACGCCGTTGTTCTTCGCCTTGATCGCCGCGCCCAGCGCCTGCGCGCGGGTCTCGTACTTGCGCAGCGCGTCCGCGGCCTGCTGGTCGAGGCCGAGGGCCTTGGCGTGCACGGCCAGGTTGGCCTTCCACGGGCCGCCGGTGGTCTCGGTGAACACGGTCGGCGCGATCCCGCTGAGCTTGTCGTAGATCTTCTCGTGCCGGATCTTCGAGGACAGGATCAGGTCGGGCTTCAGCGAGGCGATCCGCTCGAGATTCGGCTCGAGCAGCGGGCCGACATCGGTGACGCCGTCCAGGCCCGCCTTCAGGTAGTCGGGGAAGCCGCCCGCGGTCTTGGTGTGCGGGATGACCGCGCCGACCGGCGTCACGCCGAGCAGGGTGGTCGAGTCGAGTTCGGCGGTGTCGAGGACGACCACGCGCTGCGGGACGCGCGGGATGGTCACCTGGCCCATGACGGTGTCGAGGGTGCGCGGGAAGCTGGTCGCGTCGGCGGCGGTGTTCGTGCCGCCGGTCGTGGCGGTGTCGGTGCCGCAGCCGACGAGCGTGCCGAACGCGATGAGCGCGCCCGCGGCGACGGTGCCTGCCCGGCGGAGTCCGCGGGCGCGGAGACGTCGAAGGGACATGACGGTCCTCATTTCTGGTGGGGGACGCCGGCGACCCGGAGTGGGCCGCCGGGGAGGGGAGGTCAGACGCGGGCCCGGGCCGCCCGGCCCAGCGGCACCACCAGCGGTGTCCCGGTTTCCGGATCGGGGATCACCCGGCACTCCACGTCGAAGACGGTGCGCACCAGGTCGGCGTCGAGCACCTGCGCCGGCGGACCGGCCGCGGCCAGCGCGCCGTCGCGCAGGACCACCAGGTGATCGGCGTAGCGGGCGGCCTGGCCGAGATCGTGCAGCACCATGATCACCGTGCGGCCCGCGTCGGCGTTGAGATCGGCGACCAGGTCGAGCACGTCGAGTTGGTGGCGCAGATCCAGGAAGGTGGTCGGCTCGTCGAGCAGCAGCAGATCGGTGTCCTGGGCCAGTGCCAGGGCGATCCAGGCGCGTTGCCGCTGTCCGCCGGAGAGCTGGTCGACGGACAGGTCCCGCAGCGCGGTGGTGCCCGTGCGCGCCATCGCCTCCTCGACCGCGGCCTGGTCGCTCGCCGACCAGGGTCGCAGCATCTTCTGATGGGGGTAGCGGCCCAGGCGCACCAACGCTTCGACGGTGATGGCCTCGGGGGTGATCGGCTGCTGGGGGAGCAGGCCCAGACGCAAGGCCAGGGTGCGGGCGGACATCCGGTGGATGTCGGCGCCGTCGAGGGTGACGGTGCCGCCCGCGGGCCGCAGCAGCCGGGTCAGGCCGCGCAGCAGCGTCGACTTGCCGCAGGCGTTGGGGCCGACGATCGCGGTGACGGCGTGCCCGGGCAGTACCAGGTCGAGGCCGTCGATGATGGTGCGCTCGCCGTAGCGCAGGGCCAGGTCGCGGGTGGCGAGTTCGTTGCGCGGTTGCTCGGTCATGCGGTCCTCCGATTCGCCGGGTTGCTGTCGCGCACGAGCAGCCACAGCAGCCACGGTGCGCCGACGGTCGTGGTGACGACGCCGACCGGCAGTCCCCGCACCGGCAGCAGGTTCTGCGCGATGAAGTCGGCGGCGGTGAGCAGGGTCGCGCCGGCCAGACCGGTGACGGCGAGGGTCGCCGCCGTCGGTGGCCCGCACAGCAGTCGCACCAGCTGCGGCACGGCGAGCGCGACGAACACGATCGGCCCGGAGATGGCCACGGCCAGCGCCGCCAGCGCCACCGCGGTACACAGCAGCCGCAGCCGCGCCCCCGAGACGCCGACGCCGAGACCGCCCGCCGAGTCGTCGCCGAGGTCGAGCACGGCCAGGGTGCGGTACTGCACGCACAGGGCGACGAGTACGACGACGGAGCCGAGGGCGGCGCCGGTGACCTCCGGCCAGGTGCGGCCGTAGAGCGAACCGGCGGTCCAGTGCATCGCCGATCCCGCCAGCTCCCGGGGGAAGCGCACGATCACCAGATTCACCGCCGCGGCGAGTCCGGCCTGGATCGCCAGGCCGACCAGCACCAGCCGGGCGGTGGACAACTGCGACCGCCACCCGATCGCGCCGAGCGCGACCGCGGCGACCATGCCGCCCGCCAGCGCGGCGAGCGGAATCGAGTACTGGCTCGCGCCCGCGGCCAGCACGACCACCGCGCCGAGCGAGGCGCCGCCGGTCACGCCGATCACGTCGGGGGAGGCGAGCGGATTGCGGAACAGCCGTTGCAGCACCCCGCCCGCCACGGCCAGCCCGGCGCCCGCGACGACACCCGCCGCGATCCGGGGCGCGCGGAACTCCTGCACGACGTAGACGTCTCCGCGATCGCCGAGCCCGATCGCGGCCCGCAGCGCGGTGAGCGCGTCCATCGACACCTCGCCGGTGGCGAGCGCGACGGTCACGAGCGCCAGCAGCGCGACGGTCAGGACCACGGCGAGCAGCCGGACCCGCGCGGTCGTCGAAGTGGTTACCAGGGTGGTCATCGGCGCACCTTCCGCGTCGCGAGCACGGCCAGCAGCGGCGCCCCGAGGAACGCCGTGACGATGCCGACCTCGACCTCTGTCGGGCGCATGATCATCCGGCCGACGATGTCGGCGCTCAGCAGCAACAGCGGACCGGCGAGCAGGCAGCCGGGCACCAGCACCCGGTGATCGGTGCCCGCGACCAACCGCACCAGATGCGGCGCGGCCAGCCCGATGAACGCGATCGGCCCGGCCACGGCCACCGCGGTGCCGGCCAGCAGGACGACCGCGACCATGCCCGCGACCCTGATCCGGGTGACCGGCACGCCCAGCGCCTCGGCCGCTTCGTCGCCGAGGGCCAGCGCGTTGAGCCCGGAGGTGATCGCCAGCCCGACGACCGCGCCGACCGCGAACAGCGGCAGCAGCGGAATCAGCACCGACAGTTCACGTCCCGCGATGGAACCGACCAGCCAGAAGCGGGCCTCGTCGAGGGTGCGCTCGCTGAACAGCAGGACCGCCGAGGTCCACGAGGCCAGCACCAGCTGCACGACGGTGCCGCCCAGCACGAGCCGGATCGGGTCCAGATCGCCGGACCGGCGCCCGAGGGTCAGGGTGGTCGCCGCCGCGACGGCGGCGCCGGCGAAGGCGAACCAGACGTACTGTCCGGGCTGGCTCAGGCCGAGCGCGTAGATGGCGGTGACCACGGCCAGCGCGGCCCCGGCGTTGATTCCGAGGGTCGTCGGCGCGGCCAGCGGATTGCGGCTCACCCCCTGCACGACGGCGCCGGCCAGGCCCAGCGCGGCCCCGACCACGAGCCCGACGACCGTGCGCGGCCACCGCATTCCGGTGATCACCGCGGCATCCCGATCGGTGCCGTGGCCCAGGATGGCGTCGACGACGGTGCCGACGGGCACCGACCGGGAGCCGAGCGCGAGACTCAGTACGACGCACAGCGTCAGCGCGGCGGCGCCGAGCGCGAAGACCGCGGTACGGCGCAGCGCCGGACTTCGCAGGACGGGAGTGGACACGGTGGGCATTCCTCATCGCGCACGACCGAGCGCACCTGGCCGTCGGGCAGGCGGAAGACGCTGTGGTGCGTGCGGATCGGTCGACGGGCGGGTGCGAGGCGACGGCGCGGTCGTCACCACCGCCGAGATGCGAAGGTTGCGAACCGGATCGCGAGAGACTTTAGGGTAGGCAAGCCTTAATGCGCAAGATCGTCGAGCTCAGCCACGCACGTGCCGGGTGACGAGGCGGTGCAGCAGCCGGGCCGCGGTGCGGGCGGTGCGCTGGTCGATATCGAGGTCCGGATTGAGTTCGGCGACATCGACGACGGCGAGCCTGCCGGAGGCGGTGACCTGGTCGCAGACGGCCTGGATCGTCGAGAGCGGGACACCGTAGGCGGCGGGCGCGCTGACCCCCGGCGCGACCGCGGCGGGCAGGACATCGAGGTCGATGGTCAGGTAGAGCAGATCGATCCCGGCCAGGAACTCCGCGACGAACGCGGCGACCCGCTCCGGCGCGCAGTCGTCGTCGAGCAGATATCGCACGCCGAACCGGTCGGCGGTGTCGAACAGGACGGTGGTGTTACTGGGCTGACTGATCCCCAGCACCGCGTACCGCACGTCGGGATCGCGCTCGAGGATCTGCCGGAACGGGGTCCCGGAGCTGGGCACCGGATCGGGGCGCAGGTCGAAATGCGCGTCCAGATTGAGGATTCCGACGATCGTGCCCGGTGCGCGCCGCGCCGCGCCCGCCACCCCGAGGTAGGTCCCGTAGGCGACTTCGTGCCCGCCGCCGAGTACGACCGGGAACGCGCCCGCGTCCAGCAGCTCCGACACCGTCGCGCCCAGCCGGCGCTGGCCGTCCTCGAGCCGGCCGTCGGTGACGGCGACCGTGCCCGCGTCGAAGGCGCGCAGTGCCGTGCCGAGCGCCATCGGCGACAGCGCCCGGCGCAACGCCTCCGGGCCTTGCGCGGCACCGGTTCTGCCCTTGTTGCGCCGCACCCCTTCGTCACTGGCGAAGCCGACGAACACGCACGCGCCGGGATCGGTGCCCGGCGTGTACGGGGCGACGGCCTGGTGCCAGCGCAGGTGGTCGGGAGTGGTGCCGTCGATCCGGCCGGTCCACGCGGAGTCGGATGTCATCGGGTGGACCTCATTTCGTGGCGGCGAGCGCGCCGCCGCGCCACACCTGGTCGATCAGCGGAACACCCGGGCGGTAGGCCAGGTGCAGGTGGGAGGGGGCGTCGAGCGCGATCGCGTCGGCGCGCGCGCCGGGCGTCAGCGCGCCGATGTCGGTGCGGCGCAGTGCGCGTGCGCCGCCCGCGGNCGGAACACCCGGGCGGTAGGCCAGGTGCAGGTGGGAGGGGGCGTCGAGCGCGATCGCGTCGGCGCGCGCGCCGGGCGTCAGCGCGCCGATGTCGGTGCGGCGCAGTGCGCGTGCGCCGCCCGCGGTCGCCGCCCAGACGGCTTCGTCGGGAGTCATGCGCAGTTCGCGCACCGCCAGCGCGATGCAGAACGGCAGGCTCGTCGTGTAGCTCGTGCCGGGATTGCAGTCCGCGCCCAGCGCCACGGTGACACCGGCGTCGAGCAGAGCGCGCGCGTCGGGATAGCTGTTGCGCGTGCAGAAGTCGGCACCCGGCAGCAGGGTGGCCACGGTCTGGCTGCTCGCCAGCGCGTCGATATCGGCGGCGTTCACATGTGTCACGTGATCCACCGACGCGGCGCCGAGTTCCACCGCGAGTCGCACGCCGGGACCCTGGTGCAGCTGGTTGCCGTGCACGCGCGGTACCAGACCGTGCGCGATGCCCGCCGAGAGTACGGCGTGCGCCTGATCGCGGTCGAACGCGCCCTGCTCGCAGAACACGTCGATCCACCGGGCGTGCGGCGCGCACGCCGGGATCATCTCGGCGCACACCATCGCCACGTAGTCGTCGGCGCGCCCGGCGTACTCCGGCGGCGGCACGTGGGCGGCGAGCAGGGTCACCTCGTCGGTGAACCGGCCCGCGATCCGCACGCTGCGCAGTTCGTCGGCGACGGTCTGGCCGTAGCCGCTCTTGCATTCGACCGTCGTGCTGCCCGCGCGCAGCGACTCGTCCATCAGTCGTGCCACGTTCGCGGCGAGCTGCTCGTCGGTCGCGGCGCGGGTGGCCTCGATGGTGGTGCGGATGCCGCCGGCGCCGTAGGGGCGCCCAGCCATCCTGGCCGCGAACTCTTCGGCCCGGTCTCCCGCGAACACCAGGTGCGAATGGGTCTCGACGAAACCGGGCAGCACGGCGCGCCCGCCGAGGTCGACGCCGGTGTCGGCGGCGGGCGCGTCGGCGCTGTCGCCGACCCACACCACCGTCGCGTCGTCGAAGACGACGGCGGCGTCGCGGCGCAGGCCGAGCGGGCCGTCGCCCAGGGCGGGGTCGTTGGTGACCAGGGTGCCGATGCCGGTCAGTGCGGTGGTGGGCACTGGGGGAGTCCTCCTAGGTGCGGGTGTCGACCATGTCGGTGTGCGCGGGGTAGATCATCCGCGCGGGCGGGTTGGCGGTGCGCCGGGCGACCGGGTAGTAGATCGCCGCGGTGAACACGATGCCGACGATCCAGGAGATGTCGGCGCCGCCGAGCAGCTCGGTGATCGGACCGGTGTAGAGCTTCTGGGCCAGGAACGGGATCTGGGCCAGCACGCCGAGGCCGTAGCAGGCCAGCGCGGGCACGTTCCAGGCGCCGTAGCGGCCGTGCGGGTCGTAGAGCGCGGGCAGGTCGACCCGTTCCTTCGAGATCAGGTAGTAGTCGATCAGGTTGATCGCGCTCCACGGCGTGAACACCATCAGCAGCACGAGCACGAAGTTCTTGAAATTGTTCAGGAAGTCCGCGCTGGCGGCGATCGCGATCAGCATCGACACACCGACGAACCCGACGATGTAGAGCGTGCGGGCACGGGTGGAGATCTGCGATCGTCCGTCGAAGGCGGTGACGGTGGTCAGGATGGACATGAACCCGCCGTAGGCGTTGAGCACGTTGACCGTCAGCTTGCCCACCACGATCACCAGATAGACGCAAAAGGCGAGCAGCGCGGGCCCCGCCAGCTCACCCAGGAACCCGACCTGGTCGGCCAGGAAGGCCTTGCCCGCGACCGCGGCCACCAGCGCGCCGAAGGTCATCGCCCACTGCGAGCCGAGCACGCTGCCGAGGAACGTCGACCAGAAGGTGGTGCGCTCGCTGGTGCTGCGTGGCAGATAGCGGGAGTAGTCGGCGACGTACGGGCCGAAGGTCAGCTGCCAGCCCGCGCCGAGGGAGATGGCGAGCAGGAAGGTGACGACGTCGAAGCCGATCACCCCGACGAAGTCGCCGACCGGGTACTCGGCGAACAACCGCACCGTCAGGTAGGTGAAGCCGACGATCCCGATCACGGTCGCGATTCGCCCGACGACGTGGATCAGCCGGTATCCGGTGACCGCTACGAACGCCGTCAGCGCGCCGAAGATCACGATGCCGATCACCGGGTTGGCCACGTGCAGCATGTTGTTGACCGCCTGCCCGGCCAGCACCGTGCCGGTGGCCGCGAAGCCCAGGTACATCAGGATCACCAGCACCAGTGGCACGACCGCGCCCTTGACCCCGAACTGGGCGCGGCTCGAGATCATCTGCGGCAACCCCATGCGCGGACCCTGCGCGGAATGCAGTGCCATCACGACGCCGCCGACGACGTTGCCGAGCAGCAATCCGACGATCGCCCACAGCGCGTCGGCGCCGAACACGACCGCGAGCGCGCCGTCGACGACCGCCGTGATCTGCATGTTCGCCCCGAACCAGAGCGTGAACTGGCTGCGCGGGGTGCCGTGCCGTTCGCTGTCGGGTACGACGTCGATGGTGCGGCGTTCGGGGGTGAGGAGGTCCTCGGAACTGCCGGAGCTGGTCATAGCGGCCTGTCTTTCTGCGGTGACGCCGTCGAGCGTGTGGCCGGCGCGTGTGCGCTGGATCACGTCCGATATGTATATGCCTGTATAGACAGGTACGTCAAGCGTTAGGCTGCCCGGCGATCGGCCGCGCGTTGACACGGCTGTATATACAGGTTTATACATGTAGCGGTCGTTGTGACCGGCCCCACAGGCGAATCCGACGGGTATCACCCGATCCGTGCGCCTTTCCGAATCCCGGGAGAATGGTGTGAACAAGCCCGTTGCTGTGCTGACGCGAGGACTCACCGCGCGTCACATCCGTTTCATCGCGCTCGGCTCGGCCATCGGCACCGGCCTGTTCTACGGTTCGGCGGAGGCCATCCACCGGGCGGGCCCGTCGGTGTTGCTCGCCTATCTGATCGGCGGCGCCGCGATCTACCTCGTGCTGCGCGCCCTCGGCGAGATGGCGGTGAGCAATCCGGTCTCCGGCTCGTTCGGCGAGTACGCCAGCAAGCACCTCGGCCCGCTGGCCGGGTTCGTCACCGGCTGGACCTACACCTTCGAGATGCTCATCGTGTGTCTGGCCGACGTCACCGCGTTCGGCGTCTACATGGGCTTCTGGTTCCCCGACGTGCCCCGCTGGATCTGGGTGCTGTCGATCATCTTCTTCATCGGCGCGATCAACCTGCTCAGCGTCAAGGTGTTCGGCGAGGTCGAGTTCTGGTTCAGCCTGGTCAAGATCGTCGCCATCGTGGCCATGATCGCCGGCGGCATCGCCATCCTGATCTTCGGTTTCGGCCTGCACGACACCAGCGGCGGCGTGCAGAACCTGTGGGCCGACGGCGGCTTCTTCCCGACCGGCTTCGGTGGTTTCGTGGCCTGCTTCGCCATCGTCATGTTCGCCTTCGGTGGCACCGAGATCATCGGCATCACCGCCGGGGAGGCCGAGGACCCGCAGCGCACCATCCCGCGCGCGATCAACACCGTGCCCGTGCGGATCATCCTGTTCTACGTGCTCACCCTCGCGGTGATCATGGCGATCGAGCCGTGGCAGACCATCGGCGACGAGGGCAGCCCGTTCGTGCAGATCTTCCAGAGTCTGGGCCTGGGCCCCGCGGCGGCCGTGCTCAACGTCGTGGTGATCACCGCGGCCCTGTCGGCCATCAACAGCGACATCTTCGGCGCGGGCCGGATGATGTACGGCATGGCCCAGCGCGGCCAGGCGCCCGCGGTCATGCGGCAGGTCTCGCGCAACGGGGTGCCGTGGATGACGGTGGTCATCATGACCGTCACCCTGCTGGTCGGCGTGCTGCTCAACTACCTGATCCCGGACAGGGTATTCCTGGTGATCGCCTCGATCGCCACCTTCGCGACCATCTTCGTCTGGCTGATGATCCTGTTCTCGCAGTACCGCTCGCGGCAGCGGATGTCGGCCGCCGAGGTCGCCGCGCTGAAGTTCCCGGTGCCGCTGTGGCCCTACGGGCAGCTGATCACCATCGGCTTCCTGATGTTCGTGATCGCGGTGATCGCCTTCGACGCCGACAGCCGGGTGGCGCTGGTCGTCGGCGCGGTCTGGCTGGTGCTGCTGTGGGTGGCCTACCGGCTCTGGGTCCGCCCTGGCCCGCCCACCGAGGCGCCCGCACCGGTCGCCGCGCCGGAGCCCGTCGCCGATATCGCCTGAGAGATCTTGTCCCGCACCTCGTTCGGAATGGAGAAAACATAGTGAGCATCGACTCGGACCGGACCGCACCGGTCGCGGTGGAACCGGTCGTCGTCGGCACGGGGCCGGTGGCGCCCCAGGACGTGGTCCGGGTGGCCAGGGACGGTGTCGCGGTGCGGCTGTCCGAGCAGGCCCTCGCGGCGATCGGCGAGAGCCGCAGGCGGATCGAGGCCTTGGCGGCCGACCCCAAGCCGGTCTACGGCGTGTCCACCGGCTTCGGCGCGCTCGCCGTGCGCCACATCCCGCTCGAGCTGCGTCAGCAGTTGCAGCGCAGCCTGGTCCGCTCGCACGCGGCCGGTTCCGGCGCCGAGGTGGAGCGGGAGGTGGTGCGCGCGCTGATGCTGCTGCGCCTGTCGACCCTGGCCACCGGCCGCACCGGCGTGCGTCCGGTCGTCGCCGAGACCTACGCCGCGCTGCTGTCGGCGGGGATCACCCCGGTGGTCTACGAGTACGGCAGTCTCGGCTGTTCCGGTGACCTCGCGCCGCTGGCCCACGTGGCGCTGGCCGTCCTCGGTGAGGGCACGGTCCGCGACGCCGACGGCGAGCTGCGGTCCGCCGCCGAGGCGCTGGCGGACGCGGGCATCGCGCCGGTGGAGCTGGAGGAGAAGGAAGGGCTGGCACTGATCAACGGCACCGACGGCATGCTCGGCATGCTGGTGCTGGCCTGCCACGATCTGCGGCAGTTGCTGCGGCTGGCCGATGTCACCGCGGCCATGAGCGTGGAGGGTCTGCTCGGCACCGACAAGGTCTTCGCCGCCGACCTGCAGGCGCTGCGCCCGCAGCCCGGCCAGGCCGTGGCGGCCGCCAATATGACCCGCCTGCTGGCCGATTCGGCGATCGTCGCCAGTCACGCGACCCCCGACTGCACCGTCGTGCAGGACGCCTACTCGCTGCGCTGCGCGCCGCAGGTGGCCGGTGGCGCCCGCGACACCCTGGCCCACGCCGAACGCGTCGCCGGATACGAATTGGCCAGTGCCGTCGACAATCCCGTCGTCACCCTCGACGGCCGCGTCGAATCCAACGGCAACTTCCACGGCGCGCCCGTCGCCTATGTCCTGGACTTCCTGGCGATCGTCGTCGCCGATGTCGCCAGTATCAGCGAACGCCGCACCGACCGCTTCCTGGACAAGGCCCGCAACCACGGCCTGCCCCCGTTCCTGGCCGACGATCCCGGCGTCGACAGTGGTCACATGATCGCCCAGTACACCCAGGCGGCCATCGTCTCCGAACTCAAGCGTCTCGCGGCCCCCGCCTCGGCCGACTCGATCCCGTCCTCGGCCATGCAGGAGGATCACGTCTCCATGGGCTGGTCGGCCGCCCGCAAACTCCGCCGCGCCATCGACGGTCTCACCCGCGTCCTGGCCATCGAGGCCCTCACCGCCGCCCGCGCCCTGGACCTGCGCGCCCCGCTCGCCCCGGCCCCGGCCACCGCCGCCGTCCGCGACGCCCTGCGCACGCAGGTCCCCGGACCCGGCCCCGACCGCTACCTCGCCCCGGAAATCGACGCCGCCTACCACCTCGCCGGCTCCGGCGCCCTCCTCACCGCCGCCGAATCCGTCACCGGCCCCCTGGGCTGACCGTTCCCCGACCCTGGGCCCCGGCGAATTCACCGGGGCCCAGATCATTTTCGGCACGATCCGGTGCTCACCGTCGATCCACATCGTCGAACGCCAAGACTGGTACGTTCGTATCGGACTTGCCGATTCGCGGGGGTATCGACCATGTTGTCGCTGTACGACTATCAACTGGCAATGCTGAACCCGATGTGCGATTCGGCCCCGGTCCAGGCGGCGGAACTGCTTCGGACGCTGGGGGTTACCCGTGCCGAGACCGCCGACGCCGCGCAACGCTACCGATCGGCGCCGCGGCGCGCATTCGACGACTACCTGGCGGCCTGGGGTGCACCCGAATCGCTGACCGTCGCGGCCTTCAACCGGAACATGGACATGCGGACCGCGCGGTGGAACCTGTCCTTCTGGCCGGACCTGCACATCGAACTGAGCAGCCCCCACGAACGATCCGTCTTCCGGCACTTCGTTCGCCGACCACACCTCCCACCCATGGTTCCGCGCTCGCTGGACGACCTCACCCCGTGGTCGTGTACCGCCGCCGAATTCTCGGCGGGCGGACTCGGTCCGATCGACCACGTCGATGGATTCGGCGGGATCGGCGACGTCTCGGCCTTCGCCGTCAGCGACCCGCACTCCCACGAGATCCGCACATACTGGGCATATTTCGACTGGAGCCTGCTCCAGGGGGTCGAACCAGCCCCCGACACGTACGTGTGGGATCCGTGCTGCGACGGCAGTACCGGGCAGCCACGGACATGAGCCCGGCTCTGTCGGAAGGGGCGACGTCGTCGGCCGAGTTGCTCGGCACGCTCGGGGTGACCCGCGCGGAGACCGCGCCGGCGGAGCGGCGGCTTCGGCGGGCGCCGCTCCGCCGTCTCGACGACGTCACCAGACGCCTCGTCCGCCGTGGCGAATTCCCGCGCCCTCCCACGGAATCGGTGGCCGCCGTGCGGCCCTGGTCGTGCACCTACGACGAATTCGTCGGCCACCGGCACATCCACTACGTCGACGGGCTGCGGTCGATCCGGGATATCGACGCGTTCGTCGCGCCCGATCCGGAGTCGGGCCGCCCCCGCGTGTACTGGGCGAGGTTCGACTGGTCGCTGCTGCAATCGATCGAGCCGGCGCCCCGAGGAATACGTGTGGGAGCCGTGCGACGAGTGCGACGGACCCGGCCGGTGGGTCCGGGCGCCGACCATGACGATGCCGAGCGGCGGCGGGGCTGCCGCGATCGGGCATGGTGGAGGTGCTCCCGCTCGTCGACTGAACAGGAATCACCATGGCTGCGACCGCAGATCACCGCGAACCGACTGTGCGGCACTCGATCCGGCTGGTCCTGCTCGACGACCAGGACCGGCTCCTGCTGTTCTCCGGCGTCGACGAGGCCGACGGCCACACCTTCTGGTACCCGATCGGTGGTGGCACCGAGGACGGTGAGACCCCGCAGCAGACAGCCGCCCGCGAGGCATTCGAGGAAACCGGCCTCACCGACCTCGTCGTCGGCCCCGAACTCTGGCGCCGCCGCGCCTTCGCCACCTGGGGCGGCACCACCTACGACTGCCGTGAACGCTACTTCCTCGCCCGGGTCCCCGCGTTCGACATCGACACCTCCGGCTTCACCGAGGTCGAACGCGCCACCGTCACCGGCCATCGCTGGTGGACCCTGGCCGACCTCGCCGACAATCCCGACCGCGTCGTCCCCCGTGACCTGCCCACCCGGCTGGCCGATCTCCTGCTGACCGGCCCACCCGCCGAACCGATCACCCTCGACCCCTAGTGGGCCGCCGGGGCGGCCAGCGCGCCGCGCACCCAGTCGAGCGCGCGGCCCACGGTGATCCGGTCACCGACGAGCTGTGCGGTCAGGGTCCAATAGCGCTGGACGCGATGATCTGGGGTGTCGAACAGCAACCGCTCGCGGAACTCCCGGGAATCGCGCAGGCCCCGGGCATCGGCGTGAGCTTCGACGAAGCGATCGAGTTCGCTGCCCGGCCGTGGCCGGGCGTCGTCCGCGACCCGGGCCACCACTTCTTCGAGCACCGCGGCCACCTCGGCGTACAGCGCGCGCGGGTCGCGGACCGGCTCCGGCCGATCCCACCAGAGATGCTGTCGCACCGCCACAGTCATGTCCCGGCCGCCCGCGAGCGCGGCCAGCTCGGCATAGGCGACGACCTGGTCGACGGTCGGATCGGCGGGCGGTTGCGCACATTCCACCCCACGTAGCGGTCGACCTCGCCGCGCTCGATCGGCGCGAGGATCCGCCGCCAGAACCGCACGAGATCGTCGTGCAGCGCACCGCCGTCCTGGGCGGCGGCCAGCAGCGCGAGCCGCTCGTCCCGCTGCGCAGGCGCCGCAGCGCCGAGCGCCGCCAACGACGCCCTGCGCCACGTCACCGACCTGAATTCGACCTCGACCCTGGCGCTTTCGGCCTCGAGGGCCTCCGCCAGCGCTCGCTCACCGCGCAGGACTTCGGTGATCGATCCCAACCCCAGCCCGAACGCGCGCAACCGCCAGATCAGCAGCAGCCGTTCGACGGCGCCGTCGGCCTCGAACTGCCGATGCCCGCCCGGACTGCGCCGGGCATCGAGAACGCCTTCATCGCAATAGAACCGGATCGTGCGCACCGAAAAGCCCCTCCGGCGGGCCAGGTCCCCGATGCTGATCAGCGCGTGTGTGTCGTCGGTCACTATCCCTTGAACCTCCACCGCGGTGGAGCTTTTGCCGTACCGGTATCACCCACCGGACAAGGAGATTCGTGGCTACCACGCAGGAAGAGATCGTCGCAGGCATCGCCGAGATCGTCGAAGAGGTCACCGGCATCGACGCCGAGGAGGTGACGCCGGAGAAGTCCTTCGTCGAGGAACTGGAGATCGACTCGCTGTCGCTGGTCGAGATCGCCGTCCAGCTCGAGGACAAGTACGCCGTCGAGATCCCCGACGAGGACCTGGCGAGTCTGCAGACGGTCGGCGACGCGGTCGCCTATGTGCAGCGGATGGAGGCCGCGCAGCCTCACCTCGCCGCGGAGATGGAGGCGAGGTTCCGGGCGGCACAGGAGGAGTGAGCCGACACTGCCGCCCCCGCCGGCGCACGGTGCGGGCGGCAGTGCGGGGGATCAGTTCTCCTGCATCGGAATACGTACCCCGCGCTCGCGGGCGATGTCGGCGGCGTGTTCGTAACCCGCGTCGACGTGGCGGATGACGCCCATGCCCGGGTCGTTGGTGAGGACCCGCTCGAGCTTCTGGGCGGCCAGCGCGGTGCCGTCGGCGATGCACACCTGACCGGCGTGGATGGACCGGCCCATGCCGACGCCGCCGCCGTGATGGATCGACACCCAGGAGGCGCCGGAGGCGGTGTTGAGCAGGGCGTTGAGCAGGGGCCAGTCGGCGACGGCGTCGGAACCGTCGGCCATCGCCTCGGTCTCGCGGTAGGGGGAGGCCACCGAGCCGGAGTCGAGGTGGTCGCGGCCGATGGCCAGCGGCGCGGAGAGCTCGCCGGAGGCGACCATCTCGTTGAACTTCAGGCCCGCGCGGTGGCGCTCGCCGTAGCCGAGCCAGCAGATGCGCGCGGGCAGTCCCTCGAACTGCACCTTCTCCCCGGCCATGGTGATCCATCGCTTCAGGTGCTCGTTCTCGGGGAACAACTCCATGATGGCCCGATCGGTGGCGGCGATGTCCTTCGGATCACCCGACAGCGCGGCCCAGCGGAACGGGCCCAGGCCCTCCTCGAACAGTGGCCGGATGTAGGCGGGCACGAAGCCGGGGAACGCGAAAGCCCGGTCGTAGCCGCCCTTGCGGGCCTCGTCACGGATCGAGTTGCCGTAGTCGAAGACCTCGGCGCCCTTGTCCAGGAACCCGACCATCGCCTCGACGTGCTTGGCCATCGACGCCTGCGCCTCGGTGGTGAACCACGCCGGATCCTTCTCGGCCAGGGTGTGCCAGTCCTCGAGCGCGACCCCGAGCGGCAGGTAGGACAGCGGATCGTGGGCCGAGGTCTGGTCGGTCACGATGTCGATCGGGGCGTCCATGGCCAGCAGCCGCGGGAACACCTCGGCCGCGTTGCCGACCAGGCCGATCGACAGCGCGCGCCGCTCGTCACGGGCCGCGATCGCGAGCGCGAGCGCCTCCGGCAGAGTGTCGGCCTTGGTGTCGAGGTAGCCGTGCGCGATCCGCCGATCGATGCGGGCCGGATCGCAGTCCACGCAGAGCGCGACGCCCTCGTTCATCGTCACCGCCAGCGGCTGCGCGCCGCCCATGCCGCCGACACCGGCGGTGAGGGTGATGGTGCCGGCCAGGGTGCCGCCGAATCGCTTGCGCGCCACCGCGCCGAAGGTCTCGTAGGTGCCCTGGAGAATGCCCTGGCTGCCGATGTAGATCCACGAGCCCGCGGTCATCTGGCCGTACATCATCAGGCCGAGCTGTTCGAGCTTGCGGAAGTCCTCCCAGTTCGCCCAGTCGCCGACCAGGTTGGAGTTGGCGAGCAGCACGCGCGGCGCCCACTCGTTGGTGCGGAACACCCCGACCGGCTTGCCGGACTGCACCAGCAGGGTCTCGTCGTCGGCGAGGGTCTCGAGGGTCCGCACGATCGCGTCGAAGGCCGCCCAGCTGCGCACCGCGCGGCCGGTGCCGCCGTAGACGACGAGGTCGTCGGGACGCTCGGCGACCTCGGGATCGAGGTTGTTCATCAGCATCCGCAGAGCACCCTCCTGCTGCCAGCCCCGCGTGTGCAGCTGCGGTCCGCGCGGCGCGGACACGGGCCGGGGGCCGGATTCGGGCTGGGTGGCGGCGTCGGTCATCGGTTCACTCCTCGGAAATGACGGCTGTGTCCTGGGTCACTGGAATCCAGACTAGTGGTATAGTCCTGTATATACAAGTAGCTGTCAAGCGTGCTGTGTCGTTCGGGCGCAACGTATTCTCTGGGCAAACTGAGGGAACGGATACCGTGGTGGCGATCGAAGTGGTCGATGCGGACCTGGCCGCGCTGTACGGCGAACTGGGGACCGAGTTCGCGGCGTACGAACGTGTCAAGCAGCTGATCATGGCGCAGATCAAGGCCGGTCGATGGACCGAGGGTGAGCAGATCCCGTCGGAGAACCAGCTGGTCAACGCGCTGGGCCTGTCCCGGATGACGATCAACCGGGCCCTGCGCGACCTCACCGCCGACGGCGCGCTCAACCGGGTGATGGGTGTGGGCACCTTCGTCGCCGCGACCAAGGCCGCCTCCCCGCTGTTCGAGGTCAGGAATATCGCCGACGAGATCTCCCGGCGCGGCCACCGGCACCGGACCGAGGTGGTGTTCGTCCGCGCGGAGGAGGCGGGCGACCGGCATCCGGTGCTCGGGAACGCCATGAGCGGCAGGGTGTTCCACTCGCTGCTGGTGCATATCGAGGACGACGTCCCGATCCAGGTGGAGGACCGCTACGTGAACCCGGCGCAGGCGCCGGACTATCTGGCACAGGATTTCACCAGCATCACGCCGAATACCTATCTCAGCGAGGTGGCCCCGCTGATCCGCGGCGAGCACGTCGTCGAGGCGGTGCGCGCCAGCCGGGAGGAGTGTGCGCTGCTCGACATCGATCGCGACGAGCCGTGTCTGCTGATTCGGCGGCGCACCTGGTCCTCGGGTGGGCTGGTCAGCGCGGCCCGGTTGATCCATCCCGGATCGCGGAATCGGCTGGAGGGCAGCTTCGGCTCCGCGGCGAATGGCGCCGAATAAAAGGTCTCGGGACCGTCGAACAACTCGCCGCGCCATTCCGCGCAGTGTGAGCACTGTCCCGTGGCAGGCGCGACTCACCCTCCGGTGGTCCTCGGAATTGTTATGCGATCTGAATACTATGCAGCTTCGGCAAACGTTCAGCTAATCGCAAACACGTGCTTGACCTCGCTATATTTGTCGTAGGCGGGTGAAGCGCGATTTCGGGTTATCACTGTTTCGTGACGAACTACGCGACATGCCGGATTCGGGCTGTACGTTTAGTGGCCCATAGCTCGCTGGGTCCCATTCGGGTAACGGAGAGGGCGGAAATGGCTACAGTCGCGCGGCAGTCGGGGCCGCACAGGGTGGGTGCCCGGCAGAGCTTTTCCGCAGTGAAATCGACGCTGTCGCCGTCGGCGCTGGTGACCGTCGGACTGATCTTGTTGATCCCGGTTCTCGCCACCGCGGGCCCGATTCTCGCGTCGGCGATGATCGCCCGGTACGCCGGGGTCGGGCCGTCGGGCGCGGTGGTGCTGGCGGTGATCACCGCCGTCGTCGCGATCGCGGTGCTCACCGCGGGCTGGGCGTTCCGGCAGGCGTGGCGACGTGGTCCGGCCGGTCGGCCTTCGCTGGGTTCCTTCGCGCGGTAGGAGATCGCTATGCAGACGTACCGACCCGCCGCGGGCGCGGTGGTCCCCGCGATCGAGCCGATCGACACCCCGGAGGTCGCGCAGGAGTGCCGCCGCCTGCGCGTCGTCGCCCGCATCGACGACGCTGCCCTCTGGCAGGCGGCGGCGACGCGGCTGCTCGAGTGCGGCCGCCGGCGCTGGCGCACCCGCACCGATATCGCCGATCAGCCCGCGGTGCGCCGCTGGTCGCGCATCCAGGACCTCCAGGAGATCCCCGAACGGCCCAGCCTGCCCGCGTTGTTCGCCGCCGTCGCCGCCGGGGCGGAGATCGCCGCGGGGGACCCGTACGCCGACTTCGCCGCCGCGATCATGCTCCTGGCGAGCTGCCCGGCCGAAGTGGTGCTGCAGTCCGACCCGCGCACCGAGCCACGCGCCGTGCGCTTTTCGGTCTTCGCCCAGCGCGAAGACGACTTACCGCTCGCGGAGGACCTGATCACCACCACTCTCCGATCCTGTGGTGCTGTCCTGGCCCGTCGCTGCACGGTCCTGCGGCGCGGCCCGTCGATCCGTCCGCCCGCCCCTCTCGTCGACCACCCGCTGCCGGAGTTGCTCGTCCTCGGAAGCGGCACCGCCGCACGCTGATCAGCGCTCGACGAGGATGTCGGCCGGTGCGGCCGTGCTCGCGGCACGCAAGGGCTCGTGCCGGTCGCTCGGGGCGTGCTCGGGCGCTGTCCGCTCGGCCCTGTGCAGGCACGTCCGCCCCCGTCCGGAGAAGGTCCGGCTCCCACGGGCTTTCGGTCACCCCCGGGTGCGGTGGCACGCTTCCATCTGAAAACGACCCATGTTCCGTTTTGACATGGAGTGATGAATTGTCAAGGGCGACTGTGTATCTCGAGCGGCAGTCTGGTCGGTTTGGGAAAAGCCCCAAAAGTTCGGTTCCGGAGTCGGCGAGATCTCACCAACGGGTCGGTCCGATTCGCGGCATCGGCGGCGTGGTCGTAGAGTCGTCGAACGAGAGTGTTCGCACGCTCCCTCGGTGGCCGCTCGCCGGACGATGATGTCCTCGGCGAACGGTCCGGTCGGGCCGTCTCCGGCATCCCGGAGGACCGGCCTCGTAGTCGGCGTGACCCTACAAGGGGGTTGTCACGTCCGAATCATCTCTGTCGCAGCGTCGCGCCAGCCCACGGTTTTTACCTTCGCGCAACACACTCCCACGCATGCGTGGGCTAGGGTCACGAAATCTGTTGGGGCACTGAGGCTTACGACGCAAGTCCGATCGGGCGCGCGGTGAATGTCCGCCGCCCTCCGTGCGCGGGGGCGCGCGAGTTACTTTGCGGCACTATCGATTACGTCATCCAAAACTGGAACCTGTTGTAGTGCTTGACAATTCGACAGGGTCTCTACAAAACTACCCGTCGGTAGCCGACGATCGGGAAGCTCGGGCCCGGTAGTTGTGACAAGTCACCGCCGACGATGCCACCGCCTGAACCCCCGTAAACCCCTGTGCACCAGTCGGGGTGAACCTCACCGCCACCGTGACCACACCAAAGGAGTTCAGCGCTATGGACAATCCCGCGCTACCCTCAGCGCACCGTCAGGATGCTCATCCGGCAGTGCACCCGGAGCACTCGGGCGATCAGGTGGCGGTACTGCCCAGACCGTCGGTCACCGCGTCCGTCGTCGACGACGACCGGACCGTCGGGCCGGTCGAGCTGCTTCCGCTGGTCACCGCCCGGTTGCGCGAAATCCTCCTCACCGGTGGCGATTTCGACGACATCTACCGGCATGTCCTGGCCGCTCCCGGCAAACGTGTGCGGGCTCGTCTCGTGCTCGCGTGCGCGGGCCTGCTGCCCGACGGCGCGGCGGCTCCGCGCACCGCCGCCGTCGACCTGGCCTGCGCCATGGAGATGCTGCACGAATCCTCGCTGCTACACGACGACATCTGTGACGGATCCCTACTGCGCCGTGGTGCCCCCTCGGTGCCCGCCGCGTTCGGGGTGCGCATCGCCGCCAGAGCCGGATTCCATATGGCCGGCGCCGCGATGCAGGTGGTCGCCCAGGTCCTGTCCGAGAACCAGAACGTGTTCGGCGGCATCGGCGAGGCGCCGGGGGTGACCTACGCCGACCGGCTCTCCGACCTGTCCTTCGGCCAGCTCATCGAGACCCTGCCGCCCGCGGTGGACGCGACCGCCCTGCGCCGCCACTACGAGCTCGTGGCCGGGGCGAAGACCGGGACGCTGTTCCGGCTCTCGTGCTCCTACGGCGGCACGGCAGGCGGCGCCGATCACGATCGCCTGCAGGCCCTGATGCAGTACGCCGACCAGCTGGCGCTCGCTTTCCAGATCATGGACGACGTCCGCGACATCGAAGGCGGCCCCGAACTGGGCAAGGACGCCTGCGGCGACCTGGACCGGCGGGTGCCGACCTGGCCGGTGATCGAGTGGCTGGCGGTGCGCCCGGGCGCCAGGGAGATGTGGCTGTCGCCGGAGACCTCCAGCGAGACACTGCAATCCGACCTGGTCGACAGCGGCGCCACCCAGGCCGCGCGCGCCGTCGCGCTGCAGGCCACCGAGACCGCGAGCGCGGCCCTGGACATCTTCCCGTCGTCGCCGGCCCGCGACGACCTCCGCGAACTCTTGCAGCAGGTGATCAACCGATGAGACAGACCAGAATCGGCTCCCTGGCCTACGGGCTCCGGCATCTGCGGCGCGCGCCCGACATGGCCGCGCTGCGCGCCGCGTCCTCGCCTGCGGAGCTGGCCCGCCTGGCCCTGATCCCCGCGGGCCGCAACCTCGGCATCTCGGTGAGTCTCCTGCCCGCGCATCTGCGCGCGGAGGCGACCGCCGCGCTGCTGGCCTGTCGCGTGCTCGACGCCTTCGAGGATCTCAGCGATCGGGCGGTCGCGAGCAGCGCCGTGCTGGCCGCGGCCGACTACCTCAACAGCACCTCCGACACGCCCCCACCGGCACTGCCGACCGTGACCGCCGAGGCCCGCGACAGCGAAGCCGTCGACCGGCTGCTGGCCGAGCGCATCGGTGACATCAGAGCGCTGCTGTCGGCGTTGTCGGCGGAGGGACAGAAGCGGGTCGGCGAGGTGATCACCGATGTGGCCGGGGTGATGGCCCGCAACATCGACGGACCGCTGTCGCGGGTGGCCTACAGCGAGGGCGTGCTCGGCCGGGTGACGCACTACGCGTGCGCCCTGGTCGCCGAGAACGTGCTCTCGGAAGCGGACCTACGCGAGCTGACCGGCTGCGTCGCGGTGATCGCCCAGTCGGCGAACGACCTGCGCGACAACGAGTTCGAGATCTACGGCGTCGCCGACCGCGAGGAACTGAAGCGGATGGTGATGCTGCAGCTGCTGGCGCCGGCCCTGGGCGGGTTCGCCCTGCTGGCCCGGCTCGGCCCCGGCACGCCCAGTCGCGGTGCGCGCGCGGCGATGGCGTACATGACCATCACCACCTCCGCGTTCCTGTGCTCGGTCGTCGACGCGCCGTCGCCGTATCGGCGCAAGGTCGGCGCCGCGCTGCTGGCCGCCTCCTCGTCGCGGTACTGGACCAGGATGATCGACCGCGTCCGCCGGACCGCCGATCTGGCGATCCATCGGATGCTCGACGCCTCACCGGATTTCGCCGACGGCGCCAGCCGCACGCGCGAGGTGCTCGGCGCGGGCGACCCGGCCACCATGGCGACTTCGCTGGTCCCGCTGATCGTCGACACCACCTTCGCGCTGGTGCAGACCCTGCCGGAAGCCCCGCTGACCGGCGAGCTGCCCGACGCCGAGGTGCGCACCATGATGATCGCCGACCATCTCGCCTTCGGCGCGATGGAACGGGTGCCACCGCACGAACCCGAAGCGCTGCAGGCGCTCGCCACGAGACTCCAACTCGCTGCCCTCGACACCAGCACCCAAGGGAGCCGCCCATGAGCATCGTCACCAGACCCGCGCTCACCGACCTGGACACCACTAGCGAAGGAGCTCGACTATGAGCACCGGAACGCCCATCGCACCCGAACAGACGCCGTTCAGCAAACGCGTGCTCAAGCTCGAGCACGCCTCCAATGTCGGTCCGCTCGTGCACATCGCGCTGTGGATCGGCATGACCGCCTTCGGCCTGTTCGTGCCGTTCGCGTCGAACTGGTACGTGGCGGTGCCGCTGATCATCGTGCTGTCGCTGCTGAACCTGTCGCTGACCATCGGCGTCATGCACATGCACACCCACCGGCCGCTGTTCGTGTCGAAGTTCCCGAACCGCGTCGTCGACATCCTGTGCTGTCTGCCGGGCAACCTGACCGCCGCCGAGATGCGCGAGGTGCACGTCCTCAACCATCACCGGTTCAACGACGGCCCCGGTGACGTCACCGCGACCACCGGCATGGAGAAGGGCCTCGGCGCCATCTGGTACTGGGTCCGCTACGGCATGATCGTCAAGCTCCACACGATGCGGATGGTCTTCGCCGCCGACCCGGCGCCGCGCCGCCGCCGCACCCGCCACCAGTTCCTCTTCGATCTCGCCGTGTACGCGGTCGTGATCGGCAGCGTCTGGTACGTCGCCGGGATGGAGAAGTTCGTCCTGTTCTACTGGGTGCCGTTCTTCATCACCCAGGTCAACGCGGGTTACTTCGCCTGGCTGAGCCACGCGCCGGCACGCGGGTTCGACGACGAGCCGAGCACCTCGCTGAACAACGCGGGCAACATCCTCAACTTCCTGATCTTCAACCAGGGCTACCACAGCGTGCACCACCGCTACCCCGGCATCCACTGGAGCCAGATCCCGGACAAGCTCGACTACATGCGCGATGTCAATCCCGGCGTCATCGTCCCCTACTGGATGGTCGCGCAGTCGGGGTGGCGGCTGTTCTGGCCCGGCGGCTTCCTCAACGAGGGCTACGGCACCAAGTGGAAGGCCAAGCTGGAGAAGCGCATCGAGGAGGGGACCGTGCGCAACCGGTACCTGCCGTGGTTCGCATGGATCTGATCACCCCCACGCCCACCCAGGCCAGGGACGTGCTGACGAGCCGTTCGCGGCTCGTCCCGTTCCTGTTCTCCTTCGCCGTCTACGGCGTCGCCGGCATCACCGTGCCGCTGATGCTGCTCTTCGCGGGCGGCTGGTTCCTGCCGAAGACGATCGACAAGGGCCCGCACCTGTCGACCGTCCCGGCATTGCTGATCGATGTGGTGCTGCTGGCGCTGTTCGGCCTGCAGCACTCGGGCATGGCCCGGCCCTCGTTCAAGGCGTTCATCACCCGCTGGGTGCCCGACGCGCTCGAGCGGTCGGTCTACATCGTCATGGTGTGCCTGGTCATGTGGGTGATCATGCTGGCGTGGCAGCCGATTCCGGCCGTGCTCTGGTCGGCCGAGGGCACCGTGGGCCTGGTGCTCGACGCCGGGTTCTGGCTCGGTTTCGTGCTCGTCTACGCGGCGACGTTGCTGCTGAACCACTTCCACCTGCTCGGCATCAGCCAGGCCTACCGGGAGTACGTCATCCAGGTGCCGGACGCGACCGTCGACCGGTTGCAGGTGAACGGGGTCTACAAGCTCGTCCGGCATCCGCTGATGACCGGCCTGCTGATCTCGTTCTGGTTCGCCTCGACGTTCACGGTCGGGCACCTGGTGTGGGCCCTCGGGCTGACCGGTTACATCCTGCTGGGCACCTATCTGGAGGAACGCGATCTGATCGCGCGTTTCGGTGCGTCCTATCGCGCCTACGCCGCGCAGGTCCCCGCGTTCTTCCCGTCCGTGCTCCGCATCTTCGGCCGATCGACTCGGCAGCCGTAACGGCAGGCCGCCCGGCGCTTTTCCCCGAGGGGTGACGCGCCGGGCGGGCCCGGCCCGAGTTCGGGAGAGGAATCGACGTGAACGGTCATCCTGTTCGAGAGCGCATCAGACACAACTCCACCGACCCGGGCCCCGTCGCCGGTGTCGGCCACTCCTACGCCAAGGCGATCCTGCTGGGCGAGCACACCGTCGTCCACGGCACGGCCGCCATCGCCTTCCCGCTGCCCGCGCTGCCGGTGCGCGCCGTCGCCCGGCCCGCGTCCGCCGGGACCGAATCCGCGGTGCTCGCCCCGGGTCACTTCCGGTTCCGCGCCGGTGCCGCGGGCACCGCGTCCGGTCCACGCGTCGCGGTGGAGGAAGCGTTGCGGCGCTGGGGTTTCGACGACGACATCGTCGATGTGGTCGTCGAGTGCGACATTCCGCTCGCGCGCGGCCTCGGCTCGAGCGCCGCGTGCGCGGGCGCGGCGGTCCGCGCGGTCGCCGACCTGTACGGTCGCGCGATCGATCCCGGCACGCTCTACGAGCTGGTGCAGTGCGGCGAACAGGTCGCGCACGGGCGGGCCAGCGGCATCGACGCCAGTGCGGTGCTGGCCGGCGGGCCGATCTGGTTCCACGAGGGCGTATCCCGGCCGATGGCCGTGGGCCTCGACGCCGCGCTGGTGATCGCCGACACCGGGGTGCCGGGGTCCACCCAGCACGCGGTGGCCGGCGTGCGCCGGGTCCTGGACCGGGACCGGCAGGCCGCCGATCGGCTGCTGGCCAGGGCCGCGGACCTGATCGCCGCGGCCGCGACCGATCTGTCGGCCGGACACGCCGCCGCCCTGGGCGCGACGATGCTCGAATTCCAGGGCCTGCTCGGCGAACTCGGCGTGAGCACACCGCACATCGACACCCTGGTGAGCGCCGCGCTGGAGGCGGGCGCCTACGGCGCCAAACTCACCGGCGCCGGCCTGGGTGGCTGTGTCCTCGCCCTCACCGCGATCGACACCGCGCCCGCGGTCGGCACCGCGCTGCGCCGCGCGGGCGCGACCCAGACCTGGACGGTCCCCACCGCGAGCCTGCGCTCGGACGCCCTGTCCCCATCCGCCTCGAGACCGGAACGCGAAACCCACCGATGACACCCACTTCCGCAGTACCCGTCACTGCCGCCCGGCCGGGCGAGCACGTCCGCGAGGGCGCGGCCGTCGCGGTCGCGTACCCGAACATCGCCCTGGTCAAGTACTGGGGCAAGCGCGACGAAACCCTGTTCCTCCCCGTCACGGGGAGCCTGTCGATGACGCTGGACATCTTCCCGACGACCACCTCGGTGCGGCTCGTCGACGGGCCCACCGACACCGTGGAGCTCAACGAGGCCGCGGCCACCGGCACCGCTCTGACGCGCGTCGAGCGGTTCTTCGACCTGGTCCGCGCGCTGGCCGGACGCGACGAGCGCGCCACCGTGGTCACCAGCAACGCGGGCCCCACCGGTGCCGGCCTGGCCTCCTCGGCGAGTGGGTTCGCCGCGCTGGCCACCGCCGCGGCCGCCGCCTACGGACTCGACCTCGACGGGCGCGCGCTCTCGCGCCTGGCCCGTCGTGGCTCCGGGTCGGCGTCGCGCTCGATCTTCGGCGGCTTCGTCGTGTGGCATGCGGGCGAGGGCGACGGCGAGAAGGGCGACCTGAGCTCCTACGCCGAGCCGATCGGCGGCGACGATCTCGACCCGGCCCTGGTCGTCGGTGTCGTCGAGGCGGGCGCGAAAGCGGTGTCGAGCCGGGTGGCCATGCGCCGGACCACCGAGACCTCGCCGTTCTATCGCCCGTGGGCGGACTCCTCGGTGCTCGACCTCGCGCAGATGCGTGAGGCCGTCGCGCGCCGGGACATCGCGGCGATCGGGGAGATCGCCGAGCGCAACGCCCTCGGCATGCACGCCACCATGCTCACGGCGCGACCGGGGATCCGCTACCTGTCGCCGCACTCGATCGCGATCCTGGACGCGGTGCTCGCGCTGCGCGCCGACGGCATCGCCGCGTACGCGACGATCGACGCGGGCCCGAACGTGAAGGTGCTGTGCACCCGTGCCGACGCCCCCGTCGTCGCGGCCACCCTCGAGGAGCTCGGCGACTTCGTCACCACCCGGACCGCGCACATCGGTCCCGGCGCCCGGCTGATCGGGGGCGACGACCGGTGATCAGTTGTCGCGCTCCGGGCAAACTCTTCATCGCGGGGGAGTACGCCGTCGTCGAGCCGGGACATCTCGCGGTGCTCACGGCCGTCGACCGTTACGCGAGCGCCACGGTGACCGAGGTGTCCGCCGGGGCGGCCACGACGCTGCGTTCGGATCTGCACGGCGGTGTCTCGCTCACCCTCGGCCGCGACGGCGACCGCTTGGTCCCGGCGACGCCCGAGGGCGCGGTGCCTGCCGCCTTCGCCTACGTGTTCGCGGCCGTGTCGGTGCTCGACCGGCTCCGTGGCGAGCGTGGAATCGACGCTCGTCCTTATCGTTTGGCGGTGTCGGCCGACCTCGGCGACGCCGACGGCCGCAAGTTCGGGCTGGGGTCGAGCGCGGCGGTGACGGTCGCGACGGTCGCCGCCGTCGGCCGGTTCCTCGCGCTGGGACTGTCCGCGATGGACCGGTACCGGTTGGCGATGCTGGCCACGATCGAGGTCAACCCCCGGGCGTCCGGCGGCGACGTCGCCGTGAGCACCTGGGGCGGCTGGCTCGCCTACGGTTCCCCCGACCGCGCGGTGGTGGCCGCGACGGCCGCCGCCGACGGGATCGATGCCGCGCTGCGTGCGCCGTGGCCGGGCCTGTCGGTCCGCCCGCTGCCGACCCCGACC
>NZ_JBCGFB010000050.1:0-41868 GCF_038752175.1 Nocardia sp. No.11
ACGCCGCCCCGCGCGAGGCCGAACCCGCGCGCACCCCCCGACGCAGGCCCGACCCGCAGCCGCACCCCCAGCCCACGGTGCGCTACCGCGATCGCGCCGACACCGGCCGCACCGAACGGCGCAGGCCCGACAACGTGTGAGTAGAGAGGAATCCCCCGCCGCGACCACGCGACGGGGGATTCCTTTTGTCTATCGGTCCTCGGGTCAGCCCTGGGTCGCGGCGTCGCGACGCGACGCGCGCAGCTCACGCGGCAGCGCGAACACCAGGGTCTCGTTGGCCGTGGTCACCGGCTGCACCTCGCCGAAGCCGTGCTCGGCCAGCAGATCGAGGACACCGGTCACCAGGATCTCCGGGACCGACGCGCCCGAGGTGATGCCGATCGTGCGCACACCCTCGAGCCAGGCGAGGTCGACCTCGCGGGCGTAGTCGACCAGGTACGCGGCCCGCGCGCCGGCGCCGAGGGCGACCTCGACCAGCCGCACCGAGTTGGAGGAGTTGCGCGAGCCGACCACGATCACCAGATCGCATTCGGGCGCCATCGCTTTCACCGCGGTCTGCCGGTTGGAGGTGGCGTAGCAGATGTCGTCGCTGGGCGGATCCTGCAGCGTCGGGAAGCGTTCGCGCAGCCGCTGGACCGTCTCCATGGTCTCGTCGACCGACAGCGTGGTCTGCGAGAGCCAGATCACCTTCGACGGATCACGCACGGTGACCTTGTCCACCGAGTCGGGACCGTCGACCAGCTGCACGTGCTCGGGTGCCTCGCCCGCGGTGCCCTCGACCTCCTCGTGGCCTTCGTGGCCGATCAGCAGGATGTCGTAGTCGTCGCGGGCGAAGCGCTTGGCCTCCTGGTGCACCTTGGTGACCAGCGGGCAGGTGGCGTCGATGGTCCGCAGGTTCCGCTCGGCGGCGGTCTCGTGCACGATCGGCGCGACACCGTGGGCGGAGAACACGACCAGCGCGCCCTCGGGCACCTCGTCGGTCTCGTCGACGAAGACGACGCCGCGCTCACGTAGCGTCTCCACCACGTGCCGGTTGTGCACGATCTCCTTGCGTACGTAGATCGGCGCGCCGTGCTTTTCCAGCGCCTTCTCCACGGTCTCGACGGCGCGGTCGACGCCTGCGCAGTAGCCGCGCGGCTCGGCCAGCAGCACGCGCTTGCCACCGGCAGCGGACGCGCCCGCGGAGCGCGTGATACCGACGTTCAAGGGAATTGCCGAGGTCATAGTCCACAGCTTACGTGCGCCGCGCGGGCGGGATCAGGGCGGATGGAGGGGCGAAAGTCACATCAGGGCGGTCTGGACCTTTGCATCACAGGCGGTTTGCGGCAGGCTGGGACCATGTTCCGTCCTCCGTACCTGGCCCGGGTCGCCGCCGGTGCCGCTGTCTACGCCTTAGAAGAGACCCGGCGGCTGCCCGTCGCCGCGGTCAACTTCCCGATCACCGCGCTGAGCCGCGTGCTGCAGACCACCATGCACGTGCAGCAGTTCGTCACCAGCCTCGCGCTCAAGGGCGACGGCCTGTTCGAACGTCTGGGTTCGGCCCCGCAGGAGCAGCCCGCGTGGGCCACCTTCGACGAGGACGTCGCGCCCGAGCCGACCGTGGCCACCAACGGCCACGCCAGCCGCTTCGATCTGTTCGCCGAGGAGCTCCCGGCCGAGCAGGCCAACGGCAAGGTCACGCCCGCGTCGCTGCTGGTGCTCGAGTCCGAGGAACCCGCCGAGGAGCCCGCGGCCGAGCCGGAGCCCGCGGAGGTGCAGGCCCCCGAGGTCGCCATCCGCTACGACTACCCGGCGATGACGCTGGCCCAGCTGCGCGCCCGGCTGCGCATGCTGACCGTCGAGGAACTGGCCCAGCTGCTGGCGTTCGAGCAGCAGACCCGCGCCCGCGCCCCGTTCGTCACCATGCTGACCAACCGGATCGCGACGGTCCAGGCCCAGTAGCCGCTCCCGCCTCCGCAGCGACCGCAATCCGCGCCGACGCGCCGGTTGCGGTCGCTTTTGTTTGTGTCGGTAGCGCCGCGTATACCTGACGTATGACTGAGGACGGCTCCGGCGCTTCCGCTCCGGCGGGCTCCGCCGAGGGCGCACCGGGCAGTTCGGCCGACCAGCCCTGGCCGGTGCGCTCGATCGCGGTGAAGGTCGCCCAGTGGATCGACCGGCTCGGCAGCGTGTGGGTGGAGGGCCAGGTCACCCAGATCAGCCTGCGCCCCGGCACCCGGACAGCGTTCCTGGTGCTGCGCGACACCTCGGCGGATATGTCGCTGTCGGTGACGTGTGATCCGGAGTTGTTGCGGCGCAGTCCCGTTCCGCTCACCGAGGGCAGCCGGGTGGTGGTCTACGGCAAGCTGCAGTTCTTCACCGGGCGGGGCACGCTGTCGCTGCGGGTCACCGAGATCCGGCCGGTCGGCATCGGCGAACTGCTCGCCCGGATCGAGCGACTCAAGGCGCTGCTGTCGGCCGAGGGGCTCTTCGATCCCCGACTCAAGCGGCCGTTGCCGTTTCTGCCCGGCACCGTCGGGCTGATCACCGGGCGCGCGAGCGCGGCCGAACGCGATGTGCTGACCGTCGCCCAGACCCGCTGGCCCGCAGTGCGTTTCGTCGTGAAGAACACGGCGGTGCAGGGGCCGACGGCGGTACCGCAGATGCTGGAGGCGCTGGCCGCCCTGGATCGCGATCCGGCCGTCGACGTGATCGTGCTCGCCCGCGGCGGTGGCAGCACCGAGGACCTGCTGCCGTTCTCCGACGAGGCGCTGTGCCGGGCCATCGCGGCCGCGAAGACCCCGATCGTGAGCGCGATCGGGCACGAACCCGACGCTCCGCTGAGCGATCTCGTCGCCGACGTGCGCGCCGCGACCCCGACCGACGCCGCCAAGCGGATCGTCCCCGACGCCGCCGCCGAACTCGCCGGTGTGCGCGAGATGCGGGCCCGCTCGGCCGCCGCGCTGCGCGGCTGGGTGCAACGCGAGACCCACATCATCGCCCAGTTGCGTTCGCGGCCGGTGCTCGCCGATCCCCTGCGCGAGCTGCGGCACCGCCACGACGAGGTGGAGCGGCTGCGGGTCGCGGCCCGGCGAACCGTCGAGCAGACGCTGCGCACCGAGTCGACCGCCACCGCGCACCTGCGCGAGAAGCTCACCGCCGTCGGCCCGGCCGCGACGCTGGCCCGTGGCTACGCTGTCGTGCAACGCGTCGCCGGACCGGAACGTCACGTGGTTCGCGCGATCGAGGACGCCCCCGCGGGCAGCCAGCTCCGCATCCGCGTCGCCGACGGCGCGGTCACCGCCGCCGCGCTCGGCACCCAGCGCCTGACACCCGCCACCGACGACAAGGGGAAATGATCGTGCCCGACGCCGGAACCGAGCCCACCGACACCCTCGCCGAGATCGCCGCCTTCGGCTACGAACGCGCCCGAGACGAACTCGTCAACGTGGTCAAGATGCTCGAGCAGGGCGGTCTCGATCTCGACGACTCACTCGCCCTCTGGGAGCGCGGCGAGGCCCTGGCCACCCGCTGCGAACAGCACCTGGCCGGCGCCCGCAAGCGCGTCGAAGACGCCATCTCGCACGCCGACGACGCGAGCGAGTAGCCGGGCAACGCCGCCTTTACGGCGACGAAACACGGTGCGGGCACCCTGGTGCGCACGTCTCGACAGCACTGGGAGGCACCGCGATGTCACGCACCGAAGCGCTGGCCCGACTGCGCACCGAACTCGGCGCGGTCGACCATTCCGTCGACACGCGCAGGCTGCGCACCAAGAGCCGGGACCGGTTCGCCCAGAGCCCGGTCCTGCGGGATCTGCTGCGCGGGCGCAATGCCGAGATCTTCATCGCCCCGCGCACCAAGGAGGAACTGCGCGTCGCCGTCGCGGCGTGCGCGCGGCATCGGGTCCCGATCACGGTGCGCGGCGCGGGATCGGGCCAGTTCGGTCAGGGCGTGCCGCTGTCCGGCGGCGCGGTGATCGATGTGACCGCCATCGCCGGTGTCGTCGGCTGGCACGGTGACCGGGCCAGGCAGCCACCCCGCAGCGTGCGCGCGCTGACGGGCACCGTCGTCGCCGACATCGACGCGACGATCCGCCCATCCGGCTGGGAGCTGCGCATGCACCCGTCGACCGCCCAGCAGGCCACGATCGGCGGCTACATCGCCGGCGGCCACGCGGGTGTCGGCAGCTGCCAGTGGGGCATCCTGCGCGACGCGGGCAATATCACCGCGCTCGAGGTGATGACGGTGGAGGAACAGCCTCGACTGGTCGAGCTGCGTGGCCGCGAGGTCAACACCGTGCACCACGCCTACGGCGCCAACGGCATCATCACCGAGGTCGAACTTCCCGTCGCGCCCGCCTGGGAATGGCACGAGCTGGTGATCTCGTTCCCGGAATTCGAGCAGGCCGCCCGGTTCTCGGTCGACCTGGGCACCAGCGACGGCGTGCTCAAGAAGGTCGTCTCCCCGCACGCGCACCCGCTCCCGCAGTACTTCCCCGGCCTGGCCGGGCTGGTCCCCGACGGCGCGGCGATGGTGCTGGTGCTGGCCGCGGTGCAGTCGGTGCCGAACGTGGAGGATCTGGTGCACGCGTGCGGCGGGCAGATCCGCTACCGCTGCCTCGAGGGCAAGGGCGTCTACGGCGTGCCGCTCTACGAGTTCACCTGGGGCCATTCGATGCTGCACTACCAGCGCCGCAACCCGAAGCTCACCGGGTTGATGGCGCTGTTCCCGCCCGCGGACCTCTACGAATCGATCGTGCGGGTGCACCGCGAGTTCGCCGACCTCGGACCGCTGCACGTGGAGATGAAGCGGATCGACGGCGGCCTGTCCTGCCAGGGCTCGCCGGTGTTCGAGTACGAGAGCCGGGCGCAACTCGCCGCGATCACCGAGCGGTTGCAACGGGCCGGGCTCTCGATCGCCAACCCGCACACGCCGGTGCTCGGCGCGGGCGGCATGAAGCCGTGGGGACCGCGGGAGATCGCGACCAAACGCGCCTTCGACCCGCACGGCCTGCTCGCCCAGGGCAAGGTCGACGACGTGCTCGCCACCGATGTCATCACGACCTCGACGGCCCTGCCCACCTCCGGCTGGACCTATCGGCTCAGCGACACCTCCCGCCGCTGAGCTACTTCGACAGCGGCTGCGCGGCGGTGATGGCCCGCGCCAGCGTGGTGAACGCGGCCTCGTTGCCCGCGCCGGTGATCAGGATCCGGACGCCGCCCAGATCGGTGATCCAGGCGGTCTCCTCGGTCGGCTCGGTGTAGACGACCCACTTCTGCCCGTCGACGTCCTGGGTGCCGGTGGCGTAGCGCGAGCCGAGCACATGCCGGGACAGGGCTTCCTCGGAAGCGGAGGTCTGCGAGTACCGCATGTAGGCGCCCTGCGGGGTCAGGAAGCCGACGGTGCTGACCGGGCCGCCGCCCGCGGTGACGATCGTGTCGCGGCTGCCCGAGTTGGACACCCAGTCCTGCGGCAGGTCCGGCTTGCGGATCGCGAACGGCAGGGTCTTGGCATCGGACTTCAGCGCCGCGTCGACGTCGAAATGCGGCACCTGACCTTGCGTCGGACCATTCGTCGCGACCGTGCACTGGCTCGCCGCGCCCGCCAGCACGATCGCGATCAGCACCAGCGGAATCAGCGACCAGAACAGGTCGCGGTAGTCGTTGAAGATCCGGTGCTTCTGCTGGGCCACGGCTACCAGTATCCACTCGGGCTCTGACCAGGCCGCCGACGGGGCAGCGCAGGTCGTGCACGGGCGTGCCGATCCTAATGCGACAATTGCCCCCGTACACCAACGCCCAAGGAGGCACTTCGCAATGACGGCATCATCGCCCGCCCCCAGCCGCCGCGAGGCACCCGACCGTAACCTCGCACTCGAGCTGGTCCGAGTCACCGAGGCAGGCGCGATGGCAGCGGGCCGCTGGGTCGGCCGCGGAGACAAGGAAGGTGGCGACGGCGCGGCCGTCGACGCCATGCGCCAGCTCGTCAGCTCCGTCTCCATGAAGGGCGTCGTCGTCATCGGCGAAGGCGAGAAGGACGAAGCGCCGATGCTGTACAACGGCGAGGCGGTCGGTGACGGCACCGGTCCCGACGTCGACTTCGCCGTCGACCCGATCGACGGCACCACGCTGATGTCGAAGGGCTCCCCCGGCGCCATCTCGGTGCTCGCGGTCGCCGAGCGCGGCGCGATGTTCGACCCGTCGGCCGTGTTCTACATGCACAAGATCGCCGTCGGCCCCGACGCCGCCGGTTCGATCGACATCACCGCCCCGATCGGCGAGAACATCCGCCGCGTCGCCAAGGCCAAGCGGTCCTCGGTCTCCGACCTCACGGTCTGCATCCTGGACCGCCCCCGCCACGCCGAGATCATCCAGCAGACCCGCGACGCGGGCGCCCGCATCCGGCTCATCTCCGACGGTGACGTCGCCGGCGCCATCGCGGCCGCGCGCCCCGAGTCCGGCGTCGACATCCTGGTCGGCATCGGCGGCACCCCCGAGGGCATCATCGCCGCCGCCGCGCTGCGCTGCCTCGGCGGTGAACTCCAGGGCATGCTCGCCCCCAAGGACGACGAGGAGCGCCAGAAGGCCATCGACGCCGGCCACGACCTGGACCGCGTCCTGTCCACCACCGACCTGGTCGCGGGCGAGAACGTCTTCTTCTGCGCCACCGGCGTCACCGACGGCGACCTCCTGCGCGGCGTCCGCTACTTCGGCGGCGGCGCCTCCACCCAGTCGATCGTCATGCGCTCCAAGTCCGGCACCGTCCGCATGATCGACGCCTACCACCGCCTCACCAAGCTCCGCGAGTACTCCTCCGTCGACTTCGACGGCGACGACAGCGCCAACCCGCCCCTCCCGTGATGTGACGGGCCGCGCACCCCGGTGCGCGGCCCCGTCCTTGATCGATCCCTGCACGGTTCACTACGGTGGCTCGCAGGGGTACCAGGGGATGGGGGAACCGACATGAGTGTCATCGACGTGGATTCGGGGCGATTACGCTCGGAGATCGCCGCGTTCTACGCCGGTTTCGGGGCACCGGCCGAGCTGACGGCAGCCTTCGAATCCTCGGCCCTGCTCGTGCCGTTGATCGGCCCCGACGATCGGGTCTACACACTCGAATCCGGTGGGTTGCAGTGGTTGTGCGCCTTCACCGGCGTCGCCGAATACGCGCATTTCCTGACGACTCGCGGCGTCCTCGCCGAGCAGGAATACCGATTCCATACTTTCCTCGGCAGCCGCCTGCGTGATTTCGCCGCAGCTCGAACGGCCCCGACCGGCGTCGCGATCGACATGCTCTCCGCGGCACCCATGGTCTTCCCGCCGCCGGCATCCGAAGAATCGACGACCCGGCACGGGCACGGCTGATGTCGGACCTGAATGTCGATCCGGCCCTGTTGAACCAGGCCGCGGCCGGCATCACGAGCATCATCAGCGAGCTCTCGGAACTGGGCGTCGGCGAGACCGGCGCGGTCGGCCGAGGATTCTCGCAGTTGACGATGTCGGCCATGGAAGCGGGAAAAGCGAACGTGCAGGCCACGTTCGAGACCTTCACCGAGCGCTGGTCGTGGGGCATCCGCGCGCTGGTGCAATCCGGCAACGCGATCGCCGAGGTTCTCGACCTGTCCGCGGGCCGCTACTACCTGATGGACCAGCAGGCCTCGAACACGCTCAAAGAGATGTTCACCCACCTCGCCGGTAATCCACACCTCACCGATGAGGAGATCGACAAGAAGTCCTGGGACCAGGTCCTCAGCGAGAACACCTGGAACCTCGCCGCCGATCCCAACTACAGCGGAGCCTCGTTCTCCGAAGCGTTTTCCCACATGGGTGACAACGTATCGACATTGGGCCAGGTCGGGCAGTATCTGGCGACCAATCCGGACAAGGCGTACTCCCTCGACACGGGCGTGGCGGCCGAGGTCACCCAGATCAACGAAGACAGGCAGAAGGCCGGGGGGCAGTAGTTCATGGGTATCGGGGATTTCCTCAACGACCTCGGCGACAAGATCGAAGACGGGCTGGAGACCGCGACCGAGAAGGCCGGCCAGGCCTACAACACCGTCCTCGATGCCGAGTCCAAGGTCGCGAAAGCCGTTGGCGCCGATGGGTTGTCGAACTTCCTCGACGACTTGGGCGACAAGATCGTCGATGCGACCGGCGGGGCGGTACCCGAGAAGGAACTCGGCGAGACCACCGATCCCAAGGAGCTGATCCGCGGTGATGTAGCCAAGATCAACGAGGTCGCCGAGCATCTTGGCACCATCGGCACCGCGATCGATCAGACCGGCGACGCGCTGCGCAAGATCGATGTCGCCGACTGGTCGGGTTCGGCGGCCTCCGCCTTCCACGACGAATACTCCAAGCAGCCCAAGTTGTGGTGGGACGGCGCGGACGCGATGGGCAAGGCCAAGACCGCGTTGGCCGCCTGGTCGGCCGAGGTCACCGCCGCGCAAGCCAAAGCCTCCGACGCCATCGCGAAGTGGGAAGCCGCCGACCGCGAGGAACGCGACCGCAAGAACGAGTGGAACGCGAAATCCGACGAGGACCGCAAGGGCAAGAACCTCACCGACACCTGGACCGATCTCCGCAACGAGGCCCGCGCGATCCTGACCGGCGCCCGCACCCAACGCGACAACGCCGCGAACACCGCCGTGACCGCGATCGCCGCGGCGACCGAGACCGCGCCCACCGAACCACCATTCCTGTCCCGCTGGGGCAGCAATTTCGAGGACCTCGGCGCGGCACTGGACCAGGCGAAACTGAACTTCTCGTCCGGCCTGCTGACCTCACTGACCGGCATGGTCCAGTTCGTGCGATCGATCTCACCGATCGACGCCTACAACGTCACCCATCCCGCCGAGTACCTGTCGAAGATGTCGGACCTGGGCACCGGCATGGTGCTGGCCGCCGCCGACCCCAAAGCGACCGCCTCGGCCATGCTGTCCGGGTTCAAGACCAACCCGTCCGAAGCGCTGGGCGCACTGACCGGTGACGCGCTGATGACCGTCGCGACGGGTGGTGCCGGCGGTGCCGCCAAAGCCGGCGCGAGTGTGGTCGACAAGGCTTCCGAGGCCGCGCGCCTCGGCAATGCGGGCCGCAATGTCATCGACGACACCGCCGGTGCTGCTTCCCGAAACGCGCCGCACAACGTTGCAGAGTCACCCAAGACCCAGCCCGCGGCCCATGCCCCCGAGAACCCCGCGGCTCCGGCGAACGACGCCCCGGCGGCGAACCCCGGCCCGGAAGCACCGACCAACCCCGCCGGGCACGGCGGTGACCCGGATGTGCCTGCACGAGACGGCGACCCGGCCGGCCCTGCCAGTCCCGAATCACCGGACAACCTGCGCGCCGACGATCCGGATTCCCCGAAACTCGACGACAGCGCGCCCGTACCCCGCGACGGCTCACCCGAGTCACCCGCGACGTCGCCGGATAACCCGGGAGCTGGGACGAACCCCGACGCGCCGCCCGTGCGCGAGGATGGCACTCCGCACAACGGCGATGCGGACAACGGTCCCAAGCCCGATTCGGATTCGCCGGGAGCGACATCCCCGGATCCCGACAACGCGGCCCCCCACCCCGACGACGCAGGAAATCGTCCGGGTGACACCGACGGCGATACCCAGCCCGGTGCGCACAATGGTCCCGACGGCGGCGCCCCGCACAATTCCGACACCCTGATCGACCGGGACGGCAATGACCGAGGCGGAGAGGGAAAGCCGAGTGTGGGCGACGACGCCCAGACCGACGGACCCGCGAAGACCGCCACCGACGACCAGACACCGAAGGCCGGCGACCCGGTCAAGATCGCCACCGGCGATTTCCTCCTCCCCTTGACAGACATCGATCTCCCCGGTGTTCTGCGGCTGGCCCTCAAACGAGCACACCACTCCAACTACCGGTTCGGCCGCTGGTTCGGCCCTTCGTGGTCCGCCACTCTGGACATGCGCGTCGTCGTCGACGACGACTGCGTCACGGTCGTTTTCGAAGACGGCATGCTGCTCGCCTATCCGCACGCGGAAGTCGGCGTCGGGGTCGAACCGATCACCGGTGGACAGCGCTGGAAACTCACGCGCACCGACACCGGCGGGTACCGGCTCTGGGATCCGGATCGCGAACTGGTCTGGCATTTCGCCCCCGAACCCACGCTCGACGGTCTCGATACGCTGCTCGGCAATTTCGCCATCTCCGCGATCACCGACCGTCACCACAACCGGATCCGCTTCCACTACAACGACAATGGCGAGCCGGTCGAGGTCACCCACTCCGGCGGCTATCGCGTCGCCCTCGACTCCGCCGATGGCAGGGTCACCGCGATGTCCGTCGTCGGCGAGCTCGACGGCGTCGAAAGCTCGACTCTGGTCCGCGAATTCGCGTACGACAACGGCGACCTGACCACCGTCACCAACGGCATCGGTGGCGTCACCCGCTTCGACTACGACGACGAGCACCGCATGCTGTCGTGGACCGATTCCAACGGCAGTTGGGTCACCAACACCTACGACGAATTCGGTCGGGTGGTCTCCCAGCGCGGCACCAACGGAGTCTTCGACGCCGAATACGAATACCTGGAATTCGGCAACGGCACCGGCCGTCTGACCCGCATGACCGACTCCCGAGGCGCGGTCACGGGCTACGGATTCGACCGCGACCTCCGTCTGCGCGATCTCCGCGCACCAGACGGCGGCCACCGGCACATCGACTACAACGCGGCCCGAAAGCCGCTCTCGGTGACCGAACCGGACGGCGCGACAACCACTTACAACTACACCTCCGACGGCGATGTAGCGGCCATCATTCGCCCCGACGGCCGCCAGATCACCATCGAGTACGCCTACCCCAACCGCCCGTCGACCATCACCAACGCCGACGGCACGACACAGCACCGCGAGTGGGACAAGGCAGGCAACCTCGTCGCGGTCATCGACCCCGCCGGCGCGCGAACCGAGTACCGCCACCACGAAGGCGGCGCGGTCGCCGAAATCCGCGACCCCGACGGTGCCCGCACCCAGATCGACGTCGACCCCGCGGGCCTGCCGATCAAGGTGACCGACCCCTACGGCGCATCCACCGAAATCCACCGTGACGCCTTCGGCCGCCCCATCCAGGTCACCGACCAGCTCGGCGCCGTCACCCGCTACGAATGGACACCCGAGGGCCGGCCCGCCCGCCGCATCGACCCCGACGGCTACTCCGAATCCTGGACCTACGACGGAGAGAACAACCTCCTCACCCACACCAACCGAGCCGGCCACGTCACGTCATACACCTACGGCGGCTTCGACAAGGTAGCCACCCGCACCGACCCCGACGGCTCGGTCCACCGCTACCTCTACAACACCGAACGAGCCCTCACCGCCGTCATCAACCCCCTCGGCCAACGCTGGACCTACGAGTACGACCTCGCCGGCCGCCTCGAAGCCGAAACCGACTACACCGGCGCCACCACCCGCTACACGTACACCCCCACGGGCCGGGTCGCGACGGTCACCCCGGCCACCGGCGTCACCCGCCACCACACCTACGACAACCTCGGCAACCTCCTCGACATCACCGCCGACACCGGCGAATACATCCGCAACACCTACGACCCCGCGGGCCGCGTCCTCACCGCCGTCAACGGCACCGCCGAAGCCATCACCCACACCCTCCGCTTCACCTACACCCCCACCGGCCAGGTCGCGACCGAACAACTAGACGACCAGCCCCCGATGCGCAACGACTACGACCACCGCAGCCGCCGCATCCGCCGAACCACCCCCAGCGGCGCCGTCACCACCTGGAACCACGACACCCTCAACCGCGTCGCCAGCCTCGACGCCGACGGCGAACGCATCACCTTCAGCTACGACCCGACCAGCCGCCTCACCGGCTGGCGGATCGGCGAAGTACAGATCGACCGCACCTTCACCCCCACCAACCACCTCGCCACCCAAACCGTCACCGGCTTCCCCTCCATGGGCCTGAACCTCGACCTCGGCAACACACCCCCACGACCAGATCCCTTCGTCATCCGCCACGACGAATACGCCTACCGCCCGGACGGCTTCCTGGCCACCCACAGCACCACCCGCCCCAACACCGCGCCCAACCACCGCCGCTATGACCTCGACCCGGTCGGCCGCGTCGCCACCATCACCGACAACGGTGCCCTCTCCGAGGCCTACACCTACGACGCCCTCTCCAATATCACCTCCGCCCTCACCCCACCAGTCCCTTCCCCTAGCACCCCACCCTCAGCTACGGCCATCGCCAGCATCGACCGCCGCGAATATCACAACAACCTCCTTGTCCGCGACGGGCGCAACCACTACTACTACGACCCCGCCGGCCGCCTGATCCGCAAGGTAACCACGCGAACCTCCCGCCACCCAGACGTCTGGCATTATCGCTACAACGCGTTCGACCAACTGACCGACGTCTACACACCTCAGGGCGAATGGTGGATCTACACCTACCATGCGAACGGCCGCCGCACTACCAAACAACTCTACGATGCCATCACCCGTACGAAGATCCGGCGTACGGAATTCACCTACGACGCAAGTAACCTCGTCGAACAACACGATAACTCAACCAACGAATACGCACGCTGGCTATATCTTTCGAACACGCACAGCGCCATAGCCCAGATCACCCGAACACCGACCGAGGCAGTCTACTCCGTAATCGTCACCGACATCTCTGGTGTGCCTATCCAACTCATCGACCCGACCACGGCAGACCGACAGGGTACCGCCACTCACCACCTCTGGGGCCATACCAATTGGGTCGGCACATCTATTCCCATCCGATATCCCGGCCAATACCATGACTCTGAAATCGACCTACACTACAATAACTACCGGACCTACGATCCCGAGACCGCCCGATATCTCACCTCGGACCCCCTTGGTCTCGGGCCCGCCCCAAACCCGTATCTCTACCCGCGGAACCCGAATAGATGGTCTGATCCACTCGGGCTGATGCCAGAATATAGGCAGCCCACTTACGGCAACGGTGGGCATATTGATAATATCTCTCCTAACGATGCTCGACGCATCCAAAATGCCGCGAACCTTCGCGGAGTGGAGATCAATGTAGTCGGAAGCCGCGCCGCGGGCACGTCTCACGCATACTCAGACTGGGACTATGTAATATCAGACATCAACTCCCGCATGCGTAGTAGGATTCAAGGATCACTACCTATTGGATCGTCAGAGCTGGGGTATGGGCGCCGCATAGATATCTTCACAGGACGACTGGTCGATGGAGAACCGTACATCACATTCTACCCGAACTAGGAGGGTAAATGGAGCATTCCGCCGCTGAACTAGTTGCCACTCAAGGTGATTATTCATTAGTAAGATGGTCTGGAAGAAAATTTCCCGGACTCCTGGTTCAGGGAGATACATTGAGCATCCTCGTCTCCATACTGAGCGAGTCGCAGGATCTACTTGACGATGGTGAAATAGACGAGGCCAAATTCGCCCTGACCGACCTGAAGCTTCGCCTGGCCGGAATGCAGGAGTCGTATGAAGAGATGATGAAATCTGCTGGAATCAGACTACCTTATGCGAAATAGTCTGATTCAGATCATCAGGAGGTTCGTGATACGCCTCCGGATCGAGGCCATCGTGGCGGTCGCGGACGCGGACATGTTGTCCGAGCAGAACCTGACAGCCCTGGACAGGGCGGGTACGCGGAACCAGCACTCGCCCAGGCAACACATGTCCCGCAGCAGGGCGTTGCGGGTGCGGGTATCGATATCGAGCATGCCCCATCCGGTGGTGCTTTGATCGGGGTGTGCACGCCGATACCGGCACCTTCGTAACCACCATCGGCCAAGGCGGGAAGGTTCAAATGTACTGCCGCCCAGTACAAACCGCCCAACACGTCGTGGAGGCTGCCAGGGGTCGGGGGTCAGGTCGTGGACCGGGGCAGGCTCGACCGCCGAGAACCCCGCCCGATCATAAGTGACAACACGGAGGGCTGACCCACATGGACCGAAAGCAGCTGGAACGATTAGTAGCGGCAGCAATTCCACGCGGCATTGCCGATGAAAGCCTGCTTGCCCGAGTACGCAAATCAAAAATCAATACACATCCCGCATCCAGAACGAATCTGCTTCGCATCTACACGCGAAGGATGAAATGCACTCGCGGAGATCCCGTCCTTCTGAAATTGACCGAGGAATTGGTGCACTTCTTGGAATCCCATCCAACGGATGAGCTCCTAATGATAGACGTGGACGGCCAGGATGGCTACTACACTTTCCTTCTCGCCGACCATGAAACACTCGAAATCCTTCATTGGATGAGGATGTTCGGCGCAGGAAATACCACACCCAAATAGAAGAAGATGGAAACTGTTGCGCTCAAAATGTTGAGCCGGATCAACTCTTATGTGTTCTATTCGAAATATTTCCCGACGCAACCCCTGGTGACGCCCCCGATTGACCTACTGTAACCCACCTGAAGCTACATTGAACGATTTGGGGGAATTGAGGTCGGCAGCAGTCCACATAGCCTGGGCAACTTTCTTCGACCGAGAGGAAGCGTCACGTCCGATGCGCTTCCTGCGCAGCTTCGGGACGAAGAATAGCGAGGATGCACATGAATGACAAGAATTCAACGTCCGGCCTCCTGAAATCGGCCGGAATGATACCTATTTCTGTCGACTTGACATCGCTCGATCCCAGCGTTCTCCAGACTTGGCAACTGGTCTCGACCGTCGGCGTCGAACCAGATGTAATTGTGCCATTCGATGAAGGCGCGGGAGCAGTCACGGATCCATGGATAAGAGCTCTCAGAAGAAGGGGCATACCATCAAATGAAGGAATATTCCTTATTGCCGTGAACAGTGCCCATGTGATCAGCAAAGCAGAATGGGCCGCGGTTCGAGTGACAGAGTCGGTCGATCTGGCGAGGATCGCCGACAGTCGCGGCAGATTGGAATTCGTGTCCCGTTCGCTGAACGGCGAACACTACTGCGGGGTAACCGGAGAGGAGGATGGCCATTGGCTTGTAACAGGAGATTACCCAGAAACCCCTCGGCAAACCTGGATAGATATGACGGCTTGGCCCCCTGTCGAGTCGGCAACCATTTCGGAAATACTGAGAACCTTCCGAGCTGACGAAAACATACCCCAGTTGAAGATAGCGGTGGCAAAAGTCCTGCACCAAATATATGACCGACCGATATCCGCAGCAAGAGAAGTGACCAACTGCCTGGATGAATCACTGCGACCAACCGTTTCGGATACCGAATTGGAAGACATCTGCCCCCCGGATTCCGCCGAATAAGCCTTCCAACGCCAATTCGACTGGGGAAGAGTTCGTCATCACCCGCGCGGGCGTGTGCGTGGCGCGCCTCGTTCCGGCGCCACGGGCGAACGGTAAGAGCTTGAACAAGCTGGCAAAGCGGTGGGCCGGCAACATCGGTTTGGATGCGGAGTTCGAAGCTGCGGTCGAGTCGATCGACCGGCATGCGAGCGCCGACGCGGACAGCGATCCATGGGAAAGCTGATCCTTGATACCGGCATTCTGATCGCCATCGATCGTGGCACGGTCGCCCTTCCTGTCGTCATCGCCGATGACGACAACGTCGCTGTCGCGGCGATCGTCATCGTGGAGTACCTCGCCGGGCCGGCTGGTCAGACGAACCCGGCGAAACAAGCGAGCGCGCGAGCCTTCCCCACCGAGTTCCGGGCCATCGTGTCGAGCATCCCTTACGACGACACGGTCGCCGAGCATCATGCTGAGCTACTGACCCACGTCCGGCGTACGGGTTCACCCCGAGGTGCACACGATCTGATCCTCGCGGCGACTGCGCGCGCGACGGGTCGCACCGTCCACACCGGCAAACGCGCCGATTTCGGCGGACTTCCCGGGGTGGATGTCCGCCTGGTCGGGTGATGACATATTCCCCACCGGAGTGTGGGATTTTGCGGTGGTGTGAGAACCCCACTCGGGGCGAGATCGTCCTAGGGTCGAGGCATGGCTGATGACGACGTGCAGTACCGCATCGAGCACGACACGATGGGTGAGGTTCGGGTTCCGGTCGACGCGCTGTGGCGGGCGCAGACGCAGCGGGCCGTGGAGAACTTCCCGATCAGTGGGCGGGGGTTGGAGCGGGCGCAGATCCGGGCGCTGGGGCTGTTGAAGGCCGCTTGTGCGCAGGTCAACAAGGATCTGGGGTTGCTGGATCCGGGGAAGGCGGAGGCGATCATCGCGGCGGCGAACGAGATCGCCGCGGGGCGCCACGATGATCAGTTCCCGATCGATGTGTTCCAGACGGGGTCGGGGACCAGTTCCAATATGAACGCCAACGAGGTGATCGCCTCGATCGCGGCGCGCAACGGGGTGACCGTGCACCCCAACGACGACGTGAACATGTCGCAGTCGTCCAACGACACCTTCCCCACCGCCACGCATCTGGCCGCCACCGAGGCCGTCATCACCGATCTCGTGCCCGCGCTGGAGCATCTGCGGCTGGCGCTGCTGGACAAGTCGGATCAGTGGCGCACGGTGGTGAAGTCGGGCCGCACGCATCTGATGGACGCGGTGCCGGTGACGCTGGGGCAGGAGTTCGGCGGGTACACCCGGCAGATCGAGGCGGGGATCGAGCGGGCGCTGGCCACACTGCCACGGCTGGGCGAATTGCCGATCGGCGGTACCGCGGTCGGCACCGGGCTCAACGCGCCCGCCGGTTTCGGCGCGAAGGTGGTCGCGGAACTGGTGCGCAGCACCGGAATCGACGCCCTGCGGGAGGCGAAGGACCACTTCGAGGCGCAGGCGGCGCGCGACGGGCTGGTCGAGGCCTCCGGCGCGCTGCGCACCATCGCGGTCAGCCTGACCAAGATCGCCAACGACATCCGCTGGATGGGGTCGGGTCCGCTGACCGGGCTCGGCGAACTCCAGCTGCCGGACCTGCAGCCCGGTAGCTCGATCATGCCCGGCAAGGTGAATCCCGTGCTGCCCGAGGCGGTGACGCAGGTCGCGGTGCAGGTCGTCGGCAACGATGCCGCCATCGCCTTCGGCGGCGCGAGCGGCGCCTTCGAGCTCAATGTCTACATCCCGGTGATGGCGCGCAACCTGCTGGAGTCGATTCGCCTGCTGGCCAACGTCTCTCGGTTGTTCGCCGACAAGTGCGTCGTCGGCCTGGTCGCGAACGAGGAGCACCTGCGCACCCTGGCCGAATCGTCCCCGTCGATCGTCACCCCGCTCAACTCGGCCATCGGCTACGAGGAGGCCGCCGCCGTCGCCAAACAGGCGCTGCGCGAGAAGAAGACGATCCGCCAGACCGTCATCGACCGCGGCCTGACGCCGGACAAGCTCTCGGTCGAGGAACTCGACAGCAAGCTCGACGTGCTGGCGATGGCCAACGTGGATCGCGACTCCTGACACGGCGAAGGGCCGTCACCTCGTCGAGGTGACGGCCCTTCGTCCGAAAGATCAGGCCAGGTGCGCCAGTTCGGCGCGGGCCTTCTCGCCTTCTTCGCTCAAGTCGGTGCGGGTGAAGATGCTCCAGCGCTGCAGCAGCGGCTTGAACACCAGCTCGCCTTCCTTGGCGGGATCGTAGATGCCCGCTTCGGCCAGCGCTTCGTCGCTGGAACCGCCGCCGGGCAGGTCGACGTGCGGGACCCGGAAGGCGGCGACCTGGTCGGCGATCGCGCGCACGCCCTGGTCGGGGACCAGGTCGAGGGCGGCGCCGACGAGGACGGCGAAGAACTCGGCCTGCAGTTCGTCGTCGGCGGCCAGCTTCTCGGCCAGCGCGGTGACGATCGGGTTCTCGCCGAGCGCGGCGGTGTTGCGGTGCCGGACGGCGGCGGCGAGCTCTTCGAACGCGCAGGTGGCCAGCACCTCGATCAGGTGCAGCGGCGGGCGGTTGAATCCCTCGGTCATGTGCGCCATGCGGGCCCGCTCGAGCGCGACCGGGTCCACCGCGCGAGTCACCATCAGGTAGTTGCGGATCAGGATCTCGTGGCGGTTCTCCTCGGCCGTCCACCGGCCGACCCAGCGCCACCACGGACCGGTGCGCAGATGCTTGCCGAGCTCCCGGTGGTAGGACGGCAGGTTGTCGGCGACCAGGACGCTCACCGTCAGCGCGAGCTTGGCGGTGTCGCTCAGCTCGGACTGCTCGGGGGTCCAGTCGGTGCCGCCGAGGAAGGCGAAGTTGCGGCCGTCCGCCCAGGGCACCATGTCGTGCGGCTGCCAGCCCTCGGCCGCCTCGATGTGCCGCGCCAGGTTGGTTTCCACCACGTCCGCGAGCGAATCCAGCAGCTCACGGTCGGTCAAAGTTTTCTGCACCCCGACAACATAGTGGTTCGGCCGTCGGCGCGGGGACCTACGGGGCGATCGGGTCCCCACGCCGGGCCGGACGCACGAGCTACTTCTTGGTCACCGTGGTCTCACCGTTGACCCAGACGATGGTGCCACCGGTGAACTCGCTCTGCTTGCCGCCGTTGGCGGTGTTGGTCTCGTCGGTGGTCGGGTAGCCGAGCGGACCGTTGGCGCCGCCCTCGTCCTCCCAGGTCTCCCGGATGTCGCCCCAGACGATGTGGGCGCCGGAGTCGCTGCTCCAGTAGATCGTGCCACCGGTGAAGTCCTGGTACTGGCCGCCGTTCGGGCCGCTCTCCTGGGCTTCTTCCGGCATCCCGAGCGGGCTGCTCGCGCCGCCCGCGGCGACATACTTCTTGTAGACCTCGCCGGAGACGGTGATGTCGCCGTTCGGGGTGGAGATGGTGGTCGAGCCACCGGCAGCCGTCGCGGAGGTGCTGGGCGAGCCCGCCTCGGGCGTCGTGGTCATCCCGCCTTCGCCGGGCGTGGTGGTCATCCCGCCTTCCCCGGCGGTGGTGGTCGTCCCGGCGCCGCCCATGACCGAGGTCACGGTGCCGACGGTGTCGTTGGCCTTGTCCTTGTCGTCGTCGCTGCAACCCGCGGCGAGCAACAGTCCGGCGGCGGCGAGGATCGCGGCGCTTCCGGCGGCAGTACGTCGAGCGAAGTGGTTCATATCCATCCTCTCGCGAGTGGCCCCCCCGGGGGCACGCCCCCGGAATGGAGCCTGGCCGACATCCGCAACGGCCCGGCGGAACATTGTTCGCCGAGCCGTTGCTGGATTGGTGTCGCCGCGGATAATACCCACAGTTCGCCGTAATCAAACGGATTCAGGCCGTGACGCGGCCCGATTGCCGGCGGATCAGGCGTTCGGTCCGTACTCCTCGAGCATCTCGGTCACCAGCGCCGCGATCGGCGAGCGCTCGGAACGGGTGAGCGTGATGTGCGCGAAAAGCGGGTGTCCCTTGAGCTTCTCGATCACCGCGGCGACGCCGTCGTGCCTGCCGACCCGCAGGTTGTCGCGCTGGGCGACATCGTGGGTGAGCACGACGCGCGAACCGGTGCCCAGCCGGCTCAGCACCGTCAGCAGCACGTTGCGCTCGAGCGACTGCGCCTCGTCGACGATCACGAAGGAATCGTGCAGCGAGCGCCCCCGGATGTGGGTCAGCGGCAACACTTCGAGCATGTCGCGGCTGAGCACCTCCTCCATCACCTCGCGGCTGGCCAACCCGTCGAGCGTGTCGAAGACGGCCTGAGCCCACGGGCCCATCTTCTCGCTCTCCGAACCGGGCAGGTACCCCAGTTCCTGGCCGCCCACCGCGTACAGCGGCCGGAACACGACCACCTTGCGCTGGGTCCGCCGCTCCAGCACGGCCTCCAGACCGGCGGTCAGCGCCAGCGCCGACTTGCCGGTGCCCGCCCGGCCGCCCATCGACACGATGCCGATGCTCTCGTCGAGCAGCAGATCGAGCGCGATCCGCTGTTCGGCCGAGCGGCCGTGCAGGCCGAAAGCCTCTCGCTCACGGACCAGCTGGACCCGCTTGTCGGCGGTGACCCGGCCCAGCGCGCTGGAGCTGCTGCCCAACAGCCGGATCCCGGTGTGGCAGGGCAGTTCCCGCGCCTCGTCCAGGTCGATCACCGAATCGGCGTAGAGCTGGTCGATCTGGGAGCCCGCGACGTCGAGTTCGACCATGCCGCTCCACCCCGAGGTCACCACGTCCTGGGCGTGGTACTCGTCGGCGGACAGGCCGACCGCGCTGGCCTTGACCCGCAGCGGGATGTCCTTGGACACCAGCACCACGTCCTCGCCCTCGGCCGAGAAGTTCAGCGCGCAGGCCAGGATGCGGGAATCGTTGGTTTCCGAACGGAATCCGGCGGGCAACACCGACGGATCGGTGTGGTTGAGCTCCACCTGCAGGGTGCCGCCCTCGGTGCCGATCGGCAGTGCCTGGTCGAGCCTGCCGTGGTTGACCCGCAGGTCGTCGAGCATCCGCAGAGCTTCCCTGGCGAACCAGCCGAGTTCGTGGTGGTGTCGCTTGGCCTCCAATTCACTGATCACGACCAGCGGTAGAACCACCTTGTGTTCGCCGAACCTGGTGACGGCCCAGGGATCCGAGAGCAGAACCGAGGTGTCGACGATGAAAGTCTTGCGACCGGAACGCGAGGGGCGGACCCCCTTCTTCGAGGCCGAGGCCGTGTGCATCGCGGGGGCGGAAACGGAGCGTGCAGCAGTCACGGTGGGCTCCTTATGTGTTCGCACGGCACCCGCGCGAACGATCTCGCTGGACCGGTCCGTCCTGGTAGGCGGTGACGCGCTGGTCAACCGCCACGAGGGCCGGGTGCCGGCCCTCTCGCACTGAGTTGCTCAGTCACGGTCAGGACCTCCCGTACGAGTCACACCGACGCGACCCGCATCACCGACGCTACCGTCCAACTCCCGGCCGCGCTGCCGGACAGCCGGACGTGTCCGTGAATTTGTCGTTAACCGGCACCGACGCGACGGATCCGCGCCAGGTGAGTCGCCGAGCGCTAGAGTCGAGACATGGCCGAAGACCAGGATCTGGAGAAACTGTCGTCGAAGGAACTGCACGATCGCGCGGTGAAGACGGCCGTGCGGCGCGGCGACGTGAAGTTCCTGTGGAACCTGCTCAAGTCGATCCCGGCGGCCCAGGCCGAAGCGGGCGACCTCGGCGAGAGCGAGGCCGACATCAAGTACGTGCTGCCGATGATCGACGACTACATCCACGCGGGCGACGGCAAACTGGCCGACGTTTTGCGCCCGACCTACCTGGACTACCTGAGCAAGCACGGGTAGCCCCGGGTGGGACTCAGCGGCGCAGCACCGCCCGCGCCGCGCCGACGACAGTGCCGCGCAGCACGTTGCCCATGCTGAAGTGGTCGTCCCACAGCACGATCCGGCCCGCGCGCAGTTCGAAGGTGCCGCTCACCCAGAAGCCGATCTTCACCGGTCCGGCGCGCAGGTAGTCGGTGCGGTCGGTGAGCACGATGTCACCGTCCGCGGCGATGTGGTGCATGTCCGCCGAGAACCCCAGCTGCGGCCGGCTCAGGCCACGCAATACCGCGGCGACCCGGTCCTTGCCGCGGACCGACGGCAGGCCGGTGTTCTTCCAGACGATCGCCGGATCGAGCAGCTCGAGCGCCTCGTCGACGGCGTCGAGTTCGAGCGCGCCGAAGAACTCGCGCACGACGGTGACAGCATTGTCCGGCAGTCCCGGTTCGTCGGTCATGAGGCGAGCCTAGGGGGTTCGCGGTTCCCGGACCAGACCCCGGCGCTACCGATCGATCCGCTGCGCGATGAGCACTTCGAGGCCGTCGAGGATGCGGTCGACGCCGTATTCGAAGGCGGCACCGGGCGCGGCCGAGGCACCGGCGCCCGTCGCGACTTCCTCGGCGAAGGCCGTCGTGACGGCGGGGAAGCGATCACCCGCGGCGGACATCATGGCGGTGAACTGGTCGGTGAACCGCTGCGCCGCCTCGCCGCCGACCGATTCGACCAGCTGCGCCAGGCTGCGCGCGTGCCCGTTGAGCAGCACGATGGTGTCGAGCCGCTCGGGGCCGGTCAGCCCGGTGCCGTCGAGGGCGGTGAGCGCGGCCTCGGTCCAGCTCATCTCGTTGGGGCCGATCGGCCGGACACCCAGGGTCAGTTCGATGGCCCAGGGATGGGCGCGGTAGCGCTCGAAGATGGCCTCCACCCAGGCGCGTAAGCCGGTGCGCCAGTGCGCCGGCGCGGCGCCCGGCGCGGGCGGGTCACCCATCGCCGCGTCGAGCATCAGAGCCGTGAGCTGCTCTTTTCCCGGCACGTACCGGTACAGCGACATCTTGGTGAAGCCCAACCGTTCGGCCAGCCGCTGCATCGACAGCGCGGACAGCCCTTCGGCGTCGGCCAGCGCGATCGCCTCGGCGACGATCCCGTCCAGGGTGAGCGCCGGCTTGGGGCCGCGCTTGGGGCGCTGGGCGGTGCCCCACAACAGTTCGACGGTGGTCGGCGGCGGCATCGGTCCATCCTCTCGAGAATTCCGGTTGACGCAGAACTGTGTCTACCATACTCTTATTCGTGTCCATCGGATACAGATTCCGCCGGACACAGATTCCGATCCGAGGAGCAGACCATGCGCAACCAGACCGTTCTCATCTCCGGCGCGAGCATCGCGGGCCCCGCGCTGGCCTACTGGCTGCATCACTACGGCTTCACCGTCACCGTGGTCGAGCGCGCACCCGCGCTGCGTCCCGGCGGCCAGGCCGTCGACTTCAAGGGCGCGACACATCTGGCCGTGCTCGAGCGGATGGGCATCCTCGACGAGGTGCGCGCCCGCCGCACCGGCACCACCGATGTCGCCTTCGTCGACGAGCACGAACGCGAACTGGCCTTCCTGTCCGGCGACTTCACCGGCGGCGACATCGAGATCCTGCGCGGCGACCTGGCCGAGGTCATCTACCGGCGGACCGAGCAGCACTGCGAATACGTCTTCGGCGACACCGTCACCGCGCTCACCGACACCGCCGACGGCGTACGGGTGGAGTTCGAGCACGCGGCGCCGCGCACCTTCGATCTCGTCCTGGGTGCCGACGGAATCCATTCGCGGGTAAGGAAATTGGCGTTCGGTCCCGAGGCCGAGTTCGTCCGCCATCTCGGCTACTACTACTGCGTGGCGGGGGCGAGTCCGTGGAGCGATGTCGACCGTCCGCGCGAGCGAGCCCGCGGTGTCGCGTACAACTCCCCCGGCAAGCTCGCGATCGACGGCGGCTCCAAGGCCCAGCAGTTGTACATGTTCGCGTCCGCGCCGCTGGCCTACTCCCGCGAGGACACCGCCGCCCAGCGGCGCATCATCGAGCAGACCTACGCCGGCCTCGGCTGGCACGTTCCCCGCATGCTGGCCGAGCTGGCCGACTTCGACGACATCTACCTCGACTCGATCAGCCAGGTGCGGATGAAGGGCGCCTACACACGCGGCCGCGTCGCCCTGGTCGGCGACTCCGCCTACGGCAACACCCTCGGCGGATTCGGCACCGGCCTGGCCGTCGTCGGCGCGTACGTGCTCGCCGGTGAACTGGCCCTCGCCGACGGCGACCATGTCACCGCGTTCGCCGCCTACGACCGAATCATGAAGCGCTACGCCAAGATCGCGGGTAACAGCAATGCCGGGCCGTTCCTCGCCCCGAAGACCGCGCTCGGCATCGGGGTCCGCAACCGGTTCCTCGGTTCACGTGCCTTTTCGCTGATGCTGAAGTACGGCGACAAGGCCGCCAACGACATCGATCTGATCGACTACCCGGCGCGGGTGGCGGTCGCCGAGACGTCCTGAATCCGGCCTTGACTTGGAGTGCACTCCAAGTCCTATCGTCGCTGCTATGAGCATTCGTCTCGGTTACCAGATGCCCAATTTCAGCAACACGTCCTCGGTGCGCGAGCTGTTTCCCACGGTGATCGCGCAGGCCAGAGCGGCGGAAGCGGCCGGCTTCGACGCCGCGTTCGTGATGGACCACTTCTACCAGCTCCCCGGCATCGGCGCCCCGGACGAGCCGATGCTGGAGGCCTACACGGCGCTCGGCGCGCTGGCCACCGCGACCGAGCGAATCCAGTTGTCCGCCTTGGTCACCGGCAACACCTANTACCAGCTACCCGGCATCGGCGCCCCGGACGAGCCGATGCTGGAGGCCTACACGGCGCTCGGCGCGCTGGCCACCGCGACCGAGCGAATCCCGGTACCGCGGGTTCCCGCTATGTTGACTCCCTGGATCACGTGACCCGTCGGTCCGTCGCCGCAACGCAATGGAACCGAATCGTCGCTTCGTGCGTCCAATCAACAGAACGAGGAAACGGGGANAGTTGTCCGCCTTGGTCACCGGCAACACCTACCGCAATCCGGCCCTGCTCGCCAAGACCGTCACCACCCTCGACGTGGTCAGCGGCGGGCGGGCCGTGCTCGGCATCGGCGCGGGCTGGTTCGAGCTCGAACACCAGCAGTACGGCTTCGAGTTCGGCACCTTCACCGAGCGCTTCCAGCGGCTGGAGGAAGCGCTGCGCATCATCTCCCCGATGCTGCACGGACAGCGCCCCACCGTCGACGGCGCCTGGTACCACACCGAGAACGCCATGAACGAGCCGCGCGTGCGCGACGACCTGCCGATCATGCTCGGCGGCGGCGGCGAGAAGAAGACCTTCGCGCTGGCGGCCCGCTTCGCCGACCACCTCAACATCATCAGCAACGCCTCGCTGCTGCCCCAGAAGATCGCCGCCCTGCACCAGCGCTGCGCCGAGGCCGACCGCGACCCGGCCACCCTCGAGACCAGCTTCCTCGCCTTCGTCATCGCCGACGAAGACGGCGACCGCGCCCGCAAACTCCAGTCCGATATGCTCGCCCGCGCCGGCATCGACCTGTCCGCGCTGTCACCCGAGGAAATCCGCAACAGTCCCGCCGACCGCCAATTCGTCGGCACCCCGGACGAAGTCGCCGAACAGATCCAGACCCGTGTCCTCGACCACGGCATCGACGGTGTCATCGTCAACATGATCACCAACGGGCACGAGCCCGGGGTCATCGAAGCGGCGGGCCGGGCGCTGAAGCCCCTGGTCGGCTGAGTTCAGGCCGCGGTGCCGGTGGTTGCCGGCCGGGTGCCCCACCTACCGGCACCACCCGTCCGATCAGTGTCCGGTCTGTGGCGACCCGGCTCCGATGGAACCGAATCGGCCGGAACCGAGGAGCGTAGACGACCGAGTTCCTTATCCTCGGCTTCGACCCGATACCCGGCGATACAGCCCAAGCCGACACCCTCCGTACGAGAGTCAGGGCCGCGACTGACGCCGTCACCGAGGCGAAGTCCCTCCTGACCCGCCTTCGCAACAGCAACGACGAGGTATGGCATGACGGGGTGGGTGACGCCTTCCGCGCCAGCTTCCGCCCCTGGATCTCGCCTCTGCCTGAGCATCACTGCAGCAGGTGAGGACTGTGGTCGGTAGGTGGCACACCGATGTGATTGCCGTCCACTTGCCGACGCCCAGTCCCGGCACAATGCCACTACCGCCCAGGTGTCCTCGGCGACGACCGCCGTCACCAACTGCCAGAGCGCGATCGACGCGACCATGACCTCCGCCAAGCACTTCCAGCTTTTACGCCGCCAAGGCGGCTACCGCGGTGGCCGCTACCTTCCGGGCAAGCGCATCTGGGACAAGCCGGGTGACGGAATCGACGAGAACCGCGAAGCAATCCACGAGGTCCTGTCGACCACGGCAACGATCGGCGGCATCCTGACGCTCGTCACTCCGCCTCCGATCAGCGCGATCGCGCTGGGCTCGCTGGCGGCAGGAGCCGATGCCTTGCTCGCGTCTTCCGGCGCCACCACCGGTATGCGCTCAGTGCGGCAGCTCACCGGCGCAAAGGGTAAACCCTTCATGCAGGCGAGTCCGGCCACCGCGCTCGCGAAACCGCAGCGAATGACCGGCGCCTCGCACACATCGATCGACGCCCCCACCGGGATCGGGTTTGACAGTGCACGCCACACCGACGGCGGCATCGATTTCGGCAGTACTGCCGGGTGGCTTTCACGAGCTACCGCCTACTCACATTCGTGACTCCGGCGAATCGGCCGAGGTGGCCGACAACTCGCCGAGGCGCCGTAGGCCATCGCGGATATGCTGACCGGGCTGCGCACCAACAACTCCTGCTACTGCGCCATCGAGCAGCATGCCGCTCTGGGCGGCCTCCGGTGACGTCGTGGCTGCCCCCCCTGTCGGGGGTCGACCGTGGCCGCACTCGGAATCCCCCGGCTGACTACCGCCGAACTGACCACCGAAAGATCCTCCGACGACCGCGACGCGCATACTGGCGTCTCCGAGGACGGCGATCGGATCACGACCGCGGTGTAGTCGACCGCCGATGTGGCCTGCGGGGCCGAGTTTCGGCCGATGATGTCGCACTGACCTCGATGACGTCCGCCTCGGTCGTCGAGCACGAATTCGCCCTCGCGCTATGACCGATTCCGGAGCGGGTCTGCCACGTGCGTGGCGTACGCCCGCGACCCTGTGGACATTGGTATGGACGACGGCGCGCGCATGGCTGTTCGCGCTGCGGGTTCGCCTGCATGCCGCTTCGTCGATTTCGTCGACGTGAGCGATTCGACGACCGGATCCGCTGCTCACACTGCCGACAACCGGGCGATGGTCGCGTTTCTGGCTTTCCTGCCGTTCACGATGACGGTCTGGTCATGCTGCGCACCTCGCTGCGCCGATGGATCGCAGCGCAGAACCGCTGGCAGGTGTGTCGATCGAGCACTGCCGCAACGGTATACAGGAATGAGTCCACCTCGTCGACGCGCAGGGAGCGATCACGGGGACAATGACGTCGCGAAATAGACCGCGCCCGATTCGGACCCGACGACCAGTTCGTGTGGTTCGCCGATCGGCCGGACAAGGCCGGCTGATCGCGGCGCCCGGTGGTGCGCGGACTCAGCTGGCGTATCGGTCGCTGTTCTACACACCACCGCGTTTCGGTACTTCACTGTTCGCCCCGGGCGGCCATCCTGATCGGACAGACCTGGCGAACAATGTCATTGCGGATGCCGCACCGAAGTGCACGCGCGTGCTGCGCGGCGGACTCGACGTTCCCGCGTTCCCCACACCCGCGCAAGCCGGGCCGGAAGCTGGCCCACTTCTCGACGTTGTCGTGCACCTGTCCATCGGCTTCGGGGCCATGGTCCTCACCGACAAGATCACACAGCAGGCCGTGCTGCACCAGGACTGGAATGATCAGCGCGTCCATCGGTGGACGATCGTGAGAGTCTTCCTGCTCGCCTCGTTCGTCGATCGGGCCCTGCTCTAAGCGGTGTAACCCACGGCGCCCGGTGCGGCCGCTGCGGTCTCGTCGTCATCGACCACGGTACCGGTCGATGCCCCCCGACCGAGTGGATCGGCCGGGGGGTATCGACCACATTATGCCTGTCAGCCGGACGCCGATGCCGGTGACAGCGAAGGGGCCACCACCGGCATCGGGATCACACGGTCACACGTCGACGCGTTCGCGCCTGGTCGCCGCCGCGGCGGCCAGCGCCGCCAACAGCAGCCCGAGTGCCGCCATGCTGAGTCCGGTGAGCGGCACCGGTGCTGCCTCCGTGGAAGCAGGCGCCGGAGCGAGTCCGCCAGTACCAGCGTGCACCGGGTACTCGGTGATGTCGGCAGAGCCCACACCCGAGTCCTCCGGCTGAAGCGGGCCACAATCACGCCCACCCGGTACCGCATTCTCCGGCTGAAGCGGGCCACACCCACACCCGCCCGGCACCGGAACCTCCGGTCGGGACGGACTCTCCACGCCACAGGAGCCACCGCTGAGCAGCTCGTGCAGTGCCTCGAGCCCACCCTCGATATCGACCTCGGGGATCTGCCCGTCTCGGCGCGGCACGACCGCTCCCGCGGTGATGCCGACACCGAGCCCGGTCCACGCTCCGATTCCGGCGGCGAAGACGCCGAGGAGGTACGACCGGAAGATGGCTCGCGCGACCGCGGTCGACACGATCGAGAGAATCGCGCCGAGCACCGCGACCGGGACACTGCCCGTGACCGCGCCGACAATCCATCCGACTACCGAGCCTAGGAGCACGCCGGGAACCGCCCCGAACAGGTTGAGCGGATTGATCAGCCCCAGCATCGCCCCGAGCACTCCACCGCTCACCGCAGCCGGGATCGCCACCAACGGGGCGGCCATCAGTCCGGCCAGTGCGCCGAGCACCGCTCCGACGACGACACCGACCGGGATCGTCACCAACGCCGCGACCAAGTCGATCGCCGTCATCACACCCGCCCCGACCACCACGCCGACCGAGAGTGTCGACACCAGCGCCGCGCCGAGACCAACCACCGCGAGCAGACCCGCAATGGCCATGATCGGTAGACCGACCAGCGCCTCGAAGGCAAGGTAGGTCGCGATCGCCAGCGGAATGCCGATCACCAGCATGAATCCGACCGCGATCGCCCCGACAGCCAAAGCGATTCCACCGACCACCGCCATGTAGATCACCAGGGTGATCAGGATCGCGGGAACCGCGAAGGGACCCGCGATCGCCGCAGCGATGAGCCCGATGACCACCAGGATCCCCATGATGATCGTGAACGGAATGGCGATGACAGCCACGATCGCGCCGATAATCAATGCCGGGATGATCAACGGTGCCACCAGCGCCATCAATGCAGGCAGGAGTCCCGCGACCAGTGCGATGCCGACAGTGGCCAGGAACGGCAGGAGCACCGCCACTCCGAGGACACCCAGGGTCACCACGAAGGAACCCAGCGCCGCCGCCACGCCAACGCCGGCTCCGACAAGCGCACTCAGGATCGAGGCGACCCCGGCACCGAGACCGGCCCCGAGTAGGCCACCGGTCACTACCGATGCCAAGATCCCGGTCACCAGCCCCAGAATCGTCCCAGCGGTGGCAGTGACTATCGAGTCGATGATCGACGTGCCGATGTAGGTGAGGATGCCACCCAGCACTCCGCCGGGCAGAGTGCCGACCATACCGCCGGCCAGCATCCCCAGGACCGAGCCCGCGAGCACGCCGGGAATCCCCGGCAACAGGTTCAACGGACTGAGCAGTCCCGAACCGAATCCCACGACAGCGCCGAGCCCGCCGGCGACGAATACGCCGACGACGAAGCCGACCACCGCACCGATACCGGCGTTAACCGGATCGAGCCGACCGCGGAACCACGCGTCGATGACCGATGCCACCTTCGCGATCGGCCCCTGGTAGCAATCGATGACGCCGCCGAGCAACCGCTTCAGGTTGCTGTGGTGCCACGCCGACCAGGCGGCACCGATCAGGCTGTCACGCTGGTGCTGCGCACCGATTGTGAGGCTCGCCCAACCGGACACGGTGCCCGAGATGAACACCATGGCCGCCACTAATGCGACCAAGGCCGCCCACGGCAGTCCGGCGAACAGAGCGGCCAGGCCACCGACGAACGCACCGGGGATCGCACCGACGACGAAGCCGACGATCGCTCCCATCACGGACGACAGTAGCTGCGCCGCGAGCACACCGGTTGCCATACCGATCATCGAACCGAGCGCTGCGCCGATCGTGGCTCCAGCGAGAAGGCCGATCAGCGAACCAGCCGCGCTACCGATCAGCGCACCGATCAGGTTCAGCGGGTTCAGCGCACCGAGCACAGCGCCGATGACGGCACCGATCGGGGCGGTGATCAACACCACCAACGGGATAATCGCCAGCGCGAGCAAGCCGCCGACCACCATGCCCGGCGCAGCCACCAGAAGCAGCAGCGGCGCCGCGACCAGCAGTACCCCGATGGCAAGAGCGCCGCCGATCGCGCCGAAAAGCGCGAAGGCGAGGCCCGCCAGGACGGCGACGGGCAGCATGAGGACCATCGACCCCAGGTAGACCACCGCGGCGATCGCCGCGGTGACAGCCAGAAACAGGGCAGCGAGAATGGCTGTGAAGAAAACGAATTCTACAGGGGCCAAGAACAGCGCCACGACCAATCCACCCAGCACCAACCCCAGGCCCGGCCAGATGACGATCAGGAAGGGAATCCCGATTGCCGCAGCGATGAGGCCCAGACAGATTTTCGTCAGCAGAACGTACCCGAACGCGAGTAGCGGCACACTCACCAGTGACAACAACAGCAGCGGCACCGCGATGGCCAACGCAGGGATCAGTGGAATCAGGATCAGCGGTAGCGCCAACAACAGCAGCGGCAACCACACCGGCGCGGTCAGCGCGAGCAGAGCCAGTGCGAGCCCACCGAGCACCAGCACCGGCGCGAGGACAAGTGCCGATACCAGTCCGCCGAGCAGAACCGCGCTCCCCATGGTCAACAGCGCGGGCCCGACCGCTCCCAGCACGCCACCCAGTACGCCACCGATTCCGACACCACCGACGGTGGCGAGCAGCCAACCGATGAGCGCACCGCCGACGCCGCCGGTCACGCCGCTGAGAGCGGCGCCCGGCACCAGACCGAGGACTGCACCGACCAGCGTGCCGACGGAGCCGCCAACGACAGCAGATATGGGATTCGACAACCCGAGTAGCGCACCGATGGCCGCACCGGGGATACCTATCGTCAGGCCGCCGAGAACCGAGCCGAACATCGCTGTCCCCACCGGCACCGCGGCGCCTACCGCCACGGCCGACGCCAGGTTGCCGAGGACTGGAGCGACCCGACTATCGAACAACACTTCCACACAGGCGGCCAGCGCGGGCCCCCCGACCGCCGACGCGGCGGCGACGAGCGCTTCGCGCGGAGCCACCATCAGGCTGCCAGGAGCGAGCACGACCGTCGCGCCTTCACGAACCGCGCCGACGGGATCGGAACGGAAGTTCTCGATCGCGGGGTCGATCGCCGCGTGCAGGAAGCCCACCGGGTCTTCGCTGAACCGACCGAGAGCCGCATCGGCCCACAGGGCAAGATCCAGCGCAGCGGAGCCGACGTGATTCTCACAGCCGCCCGCGGTACATGCCGAATTCGGCTCCGGCACCGGTGATCCGAGGTCGAAACGCGGCGACGGCAGCGGCCGGCCGACCTCACCCTGTTCATCCGGACCACGAGGCGACGCGTCATAACGCGGGCCGTCGCTCCCGCCGATCACGCTGTCGACCAGGGGCCGTACCACCGTCTCGAGTTCGACTCGCCCCTGATCGATGGCGCCGGCGATCAGCGGCAGGTCAGGAGCGGGGCTCTGGTTCACCGGTGCCGGGGTGTCGTGGCGATTCCGATCGACGAAGACCGCCGCGGCGCTGTCTCCAAGATCTTCCAACTGTTGCCATATCGGCACCACATCCGGATCGGGCCGCGGCGGATCACCGATCGGTTCTCGCTGTGCCTCAACGCCGTTCGGGTGTGCTGGGCCGACCGCATCGACCACAGCACCGAGATCGAACCCTGGACGATCCGGGATCTGCGCTCCCGCCTCCGCCCCACCGACAAGGAAGTATCCGAGTATCGGCAGACCCAGGGCGAGCGCGCGCAGCACCCAGGCCGCTGTTTTCCACCCCCTCTCCCGCGTCGTGAAATCAGCAACGTCGTTCATGTAACTCTCACCCTTCGCAGATCTTGTTCAGCATCGATGGCAGATTTGATACAGGGTGTGACAGGGCGGACTTCTCCCCTGCTTTCCCGTCCAGGCGATTCCCTGGGATCGAGCGAGCGTCGCGCTCATATCAACCCCAGCCGAGCGTGACGCCGAGGGCTATCAATGCCTGCATGACCGGACGGGATGCCAGAATGGCGATGAGCAGGGCCACCAAAACCCAGACCGCCGTTCGACGTAAACGGTCGGCTTGTCGAGGTGAAATTGCTGACATCGTGAACCTTTCGTATATCTATGGACTCAGGTAAAGGCCGTCAGCGCGTCCTAGGCCATCGGAATCGAACGCTCACTGCCGGGCGCGATCGCGGGCAAGCGCGCGATCGCGCTGTTCCTCGAAACGAGGAATCTGCACGTCCCGAAGATTCCCCAAAAACCGATCCAACCGCTCGCGCGCTTGTTCGCCCCGGGCGGTGAAGTCTTCGCGACCGAAGATGTTCCACTTCCGCATGACAGGCTGCAGTACGTCCTCGAGGTGCTGCCGAAGGTCATAGACGCCGTATTTCGCCATCAGCACTCCGTTACGCCGGAAGTCCGGCATGCCGGAACCTGGCATGCGAAAGTTCTCTACGATGTTGTCGATGGCGACGATCGCTTGATCCGGCGCGAGGTCGAGGGCCGCACCGCACAGCGTGCGGTAGAAGATCATATGGAGGTTCTCGTCCGCGGCCAGCTGCTGCATTATTCGGTCGGCCACCGGGTCACCGCAGAATCTGGCGGTGTTGCGGTGGCTTATCCTGGTGGCCAGCTCCTGGAAGCTCACATACGCCACCGAGTACAGGAAACCTTGTTCGCGAAGCTCGCCCGAGTCGGCCACAGGTGGATTGAACCCGTTTGTCATGTGGGTCATGCGTGCCCGCTCCAGCGCCACGGGATCGACACCACGGGTTACCACCAGATAGTCACGCAAGACGACGCTGTGCCGCTGTTCCTCAGCTGTCCACCGGCCGACCCACGTCCCCCATGCACCATCCCGGGAGAAACTCTCCGAGATCTCACGATGGTAGGAGGGAAGGTTGTCCTCGGTCAGTAGGTTCGTGACCAGAGCCGCTTTCGCGACATCGCCCAGATGGGATTGGCCGGGCTCCCAATCACTGCCACCGAGAAATGCGAAGTTCTGGCCTTCTTCCCACGGAACATAGTCGTGTGGATGCCACTCCTTCGAGCGAGCGAGGTGATTGTTCAACGCCGCTTCTGCCACTGGCTCCAACTCACATAGCATTTCACGCTGCGTCAATTCACGGTTCATCTTCGAGCCACCTCTCATCGCCCGCTTCCTCGGCCGTGCCACGACGCACGCCGGAAATTTCTTTGGTACCTCACCGACTACACCACGGGTCCCGTTCGAACAGAAGTGCCAGATGTCCCGCTTTCCCGCGTTCGAGTTTTCGGGATTCGCGTGTCCAGTGACCCGTGCCGGGTGTTGCTCACTCCGGGACATTCGGCCCTGTCACCACACACGGAGATGAACCACAATCGCCGCAAATCAACTCACCGATACCCAAGCGAGAGGATTCGAAAGAATGCGCACAAGATGCGGTCTCGCTGGACGACTGTCTTCGGCGCGACACCCGGTTGCCGATACTGATATCGATGCCTGCGCCACGGCGGAGGTCTCGCGGCCGACTTCGCCGAGAGGAGCGTGCTAGTTCATGTACCGGAGGGAATCGACTGCGGCGGACATCGACCGCGGCGTGACAGTCCGGACCACGGGACCGGTGCCCGCAGTAGTGGTGGCGCGCATGGTCTACGGTGCGAGCCGCGTGCTGCGCACCCTCGACAGCGTGGCTATCGCGCACCTCAGAATCACCCGGTACTGCGGCGCAACGGAAGTCGCGGTGTTCCAGATCAACGCAAGCATCGATGGCAGACTGTGCCGGGTGCAGCTTCTCGGCGACGACGCCTCGGGGCCGCGCAGAATCATCGATCGGTTCGACCAGCAGCTCGATCAGATTCTGGCGCCGGGCAGACACGGCCCTTGGGCGCGCAGCGCGCCACAAAATCTGGCGGCGATCACCGAAATACGTCCGATTGCGCGACGCAAGGTATTTCGAGCACAAGTACTCGCACCGGCGGCCGCGAGCGCGATCATGGACACGATGGACTACGACGCATATCTGTTCCGCGACAGCGATACCGGCGAGGACGCCATCGTGTACCGCGCTGGAGCCGGCGTGCGACTACTCCGGCACACTCGGCTCGAGCTTCCCGCCGCGCGCGACAACCAGATCGCTGTCGATCTGACTCCGACACAGACCATCCCCGACAGCGTGGCAGCGAAACGACTGTGCCGAAACGGCTTGCCGTTTCTGTTTTCCGTCGACCCGGCCACGGCCCGCGGCCGACTTCTATACCGGCGATACGACGGGAATCTCGCTCTTGTCACGACGACCCCGGACCATCAGCGCCGATGATCACAGGGGAACGGTCGCTAGTCGGCATGTCCGCTGTTGTTCGCCGTCAACCGAGAGACTCGGCGATCACCACAGTGTTGGCCTCGCTCGCGCCGACGACCTGATCGAACCGCCCGTCGCAGGTGATCAACGCGAGACCGGAGACAGCTCGGTGCGCGGACAGAATTCCGCTGAGTGCGGCGGAGTCTGACTTGGGAATTCCCGCGATGACCTCGCGGACACGAAACCCCGCCGCCCAGCCTGACCATGCCGGGCGCACCTCGAGGTGGTCTCCGGGCGCCAGATCACCGAGGTGGTCGAAGACGCCATGACCGTTGACCTGCGTGTGCCCGAGAACGACCGCCAGGCCCGGTTCGCCCGGTCGCGGACCGTCCGACCACCAGGTCGTGGACTCCATATCGACCGGGACGCCGAAACTCTCGACCTCGCGACCGAGGAACGGGTCGAACTCGACGGTCGTCGGCGCAGGCGCCATCGGCGCGTCGATGTCGAGCGCGGGAACGACGAGTCGCGCCGGCTCGGCGGCGTCGATCCGCGGGGGCACAGACAGTCGCGGAGCCACGGAGTGCGCGGGGTAACCCGCGCCGACTCCGGCCGCGGTTTCGTCGCCGCTGACGTTCGATATGACCAGCAGCAGCGAGATCGCCAGCAGGCACACCGCGACAACTCGCAGCGACAGGACGGCGGACGCCGTGATCCCCCGGCGGTTTGCCGACTTCTGTCGGCCGTGGGCATGTTCCTCCATCGGTTCCTCCCCACTGATCATGCGGCTGCGGGGCCACATACTTCGGCGGCGTGCAGAGCGTCGAGGGTTTCCTGGTTGGCTATCGGTAGCCGAGCCAGGACATCGTTGACCGTCGCGGCTAGCACCGTGAGCTGATACCCGATGGCGTCGTTGGCCCCTCGCAGTTCCGCCGTCGCGGCATCGGCATCCCAGCGCTGCGCCGCGTGCAACCGATCCTCGATACCGTCGACCGAGTTCGCCACGTCGCCGAAGGCACCACTGGCTCGATCTCGCAGGTTCACCCACGTCGCCGCGTCGGTACCGGGCGTCAGCACTCGATCCGTGACGGGGACCGCTACGGCGGCGACGAAGTCGTGCGCATCGCGTGCGGCATGCCCGATCACCGCCAGATCTGTCCGCACAGCACCGAAAGCGGCGTCGATGGGCATCGTCTCGTCGCTCGACGCCGGAAGAGCCGCACGGAACGCCTCGGTCGCCGAGCACAACGATGCCGCGAAGGTGACCATGTCGGTATGCACGTCTGCTTTATGTTCCGCGAAGTACACCCGATCGGCTGCGGCCTGGGCTGCCGCGCGGAGCTGTTCCGCATTCTCGCGACTCGCTTCGGAATTCTCGTCGAGCAATCCACCGTCGAACTCGCATTGAGCGAGAATGAGTATTACCGTCAACAGGGTCGTCACGATCAGCAGCGCTCGAATAACTCTCGTGCGCCATACTGCAGTATTGGGCAATTTGCTCATTCGAACCACCGTGTGCACAAATGCTTGCTTCATTATTCCTCGTCCGCGTTCTTTTTCCCAAGTCCAGGAAAACACCGCGATGCAGTGCCATCAAGAGCCGAATGTCCCGGGCAATCGTCACTCGACGGTGATCGGGACGAAGCCGGTTGCCCTGCCGTAACCATCCAGCACTCGCCCCATACGCTTCAGGGTGGCGGCCGTGAGGTCACGTTCCCGGATCTCGGCCTGCGGAAAGCTGCGAGCGATCTCGGATTCCAACCGCAACGACCGGTCGATCGTCGGCAGCCAGGCGACCATGAGCAGATTCGTTTCGCCACCGAGCATCGGAACACAGACGCGGACCGCACTCCATTTCGTGGTCGTAGCGCCGAAACGATCGAGGTCGGCCGGTGGTACGCGCAATCTGTAGGTGACGAGAATCGGCCAGCCGGCCGCCTGCCGCGACATTTCCGCTCGGAGAATCAGTCGACCGGCACGAGTCATCTCCGTCAACCGCCGCCGAATCGATGTCGCGCTCATTCCGGTGTCGCGGGCGAGATCGACGACACTGCGACGGGCATCCGCGCCGAGTGCGGCCACCAACCGCCGGTCCGACAATCGCCCGGAGTCTCTGGGCCGGACAGCCGGTTGATCCGCATCTCCGAGGGCCGCGCGCTCATATTTGTCCAGCGAGCCCGCTCGCCAATCGCTGCCGTCGGCATAGACATTCACACCAACACTGGTTCGCACCTCGACGACGCCGGGGAGTGTACCGATCGAACTCGTCACGAAGTCGTCGAGCGCACCGAGATCGCCCGCGGCGACCCAGAGTTCGAGCTGGAAGTGGCCCGTCGTTCGCTCCACAGAGTAAATGGACGGGTAAGTGCACACCGCCTCTGACACCTGCCGGATTCGGTCCGGTCGGCACTTGAGCTGCACGATCGCGAAGAGCGAATATTCTGGGGCGTACGCGGTCGTCCAGGCCAGCCCTTCGGCAGTCAGACGCCGCCACCGTCTGGCTGCCGTCGCCGCGTCCATCCCGAGAGCAGCGCCGACGCGCGCCCACGACGCCCGAGGCGCGATTTGTAGCGCGTTCACCAGGTTCAAGTCGTCCTCGGTGAAGACGGGTTCGGACCGCGACCCGGGTACGCGCGACTCGCGGGCGCCCATGTGATCTCGTTCCACGAGACTATTGTGTCGAACCGATCCGCACGTTCTAACCAATCGGAGCCGCGACACGCGCCGATCAGCTCGCCAGGGACGTATCCACAACGCCGATCTTGACGGCCAGCGCCGCGGCCTGCACCCGGCCGCTGACTCCGAGCTTCGCGAACAGCACGGTCAGCGAGTTGCGAACCGTCTTCTCGGCGATGAACAATCTTTCGGCCATCTGGCGATTCGTCAGGCCTTTGCCCAGCATCGCGAACATCCGACACTCACGGGGGCTGAGCTGGTCCAGTACGGCGGTCCGCCCGACCCTGGTTCGCAGTTCTCGGACTACCCGCGGATCGTACGAAGTCCCGCCGGCATCGACGATTCTGATCGTCGCGGCAAGTTCGGGACCGACGACATCTTTGACGACATACGCGCTCGCTCCGGCCACCATCGATTCAGCGAGTCGATCGGGGTCCGTACTGGCGGTGAGGACGACGCACCGCACCCCGTCGAACCGGGTGCGCAGGAGACGGCACAGATCCAGGCCACGGCCGTCGGGCAGGTCCGGGTCGATGATAACCACGTCCGGCGCGTGATCGCCCTGGATTCGCGCCATCGCCTGCAGGACGTTCACCGCCTCACCGTCGATGCTGATGTCGGGCTCGCCGCCGAGTGCGACATTCAGACCGCGGAGCACGATCTCCTGACGGTCCACGAGAAACACCCGGATATCGGTCGCCGCGGGGGACTCGCCGCGCGGCAGTCGCTCTGCCAACGTTCGACCGGATCCCCGGCGACGCGATTCGGTCGGTGTGCCGTCACCGTGGCCTGACGAGATCGCCATGGCCTTCCCGCCACGGCACAGTTGCCCGGGACCGGGTAGCTCTGCTCGGTAGCCTTGTTCGGTTCTCGATCGCATCTGATTCTTCTCCACTTGGCGCGAATTGTCGGTCATGACCGGGACGCACACAGCGAACCGGCAAACCCAGTCTCTGATGTCGATGCCAGATGGCTAGAAGTTGCCTCAGATTCGCCACATTTGATGGCTATTTGCTGGGAACCGCCAGACCTGGACCACGAAAACCACACATCCCGCCACGGCGAGTACGCGACCCGGAGTACCTGCCGAATGAGCAGAATGTGAGATCCTCGCACGAATTCATCGGTCGTGACTCAGCCCACAGTTGCGCCGCGGCTGGCCACCATGGTCTCACAGCTGGGCGAGCCCAGCTGAAATGCGTGGGTGGGTTTCACCGCGATAGCTGGAAGCCGGGCGAGGAGTCCGTCATCACAACGCCGACCAGGACGTCCGGCCCTTTTTTCGAATCGACGAATCCGAATAGATTCGGATGCGCCGGAGATGAATTGATACCCGAGATCAAAGGTCCTGAATATGACATTCGAGATTTGCGCGAGTTCCGAACCGCAGAAAGCAACAAATTCTTCGCCGCACATCGGCGCCGCCAACGGTACCCGCACGGCGCACCCCGCTCGCCCATGGACGCAGCGCACCCACGTCCCGCTGCGGACACAGTGGGTCTGACATGGTGTGGCGAGATGCGCCAGCACGGGAGACATGGCCGGGTTTGGTGGTTCGCACGCACGGGGCAGTGCCGGCCGCGGACATGATGCACACGATCGCCGGTGTCAGCCGAGCGCTACGGGCGGCATCCGCATCGTCCACCGGGTGTGTGCGCATCTCTCGGCGCCACCTTCGAGGCGTCCTTTACCAGGCCAACGCGGATATCAACGGTCGGCCGTGCCGAGTGCAAATCATGGGACCAGCGTCGGCGGCGGTCGAGCGATTCAGCCGTCATGTCGACGGTGTACGCACCGGTCGAGCCGCCCGGTTCCTTCCTTATCCGGAGAACAGCGTTCTGCACACAGCTACACCGCCGCAGCCTGTCGTCCGACGAAAGGCAGTCCAGCTGCTGACTTTGGACCCGGCCGCGGCCAGTGAGGTCATGTACCGGATGGACTTCGCCACGTTCCTCTTCCGCGACGCGGACACCGGCGACAGCGCCGTGGTGTATCGAACAGGCGCTCAGCAGGTCGGGTTGATCCGTCGGACCCGGGCCTGCTTGCCCTGCACCGATACGTATCGAATCGCTGTCGACAACAGCGCTGCCGAGGCTGTTCCGGAATCCGTCGCCGCAGAACGACTGTGCCGCAACGGCCTGCCCTTCCTGTTCTTCGCCGATCCCCGGACGGCACGCGGACGGCTGCTGTACCGGCGATTCGACGGGTACCTGGCCGTTCTAGAACCACACGATCGCCCATGACATCGACGACCACAGTTGTCGTGGTGGACGGTTGGGCGATCGCGCAGCAAGGGCTCCGCAGCCTCTGCGTACAGTCGGCGAATCTTACGCTCGCGGGTGTCGCGAGTTCCATGAGCGCGGCGCTAGAGCTGATCAACCGGGTCCAGCCGGACGTTGTCGTGATCGATCCGCAGTCTTTGCGCGGCGAAGTGGTCAGCACGGCAGCAGCGCTGGCGGCGCTGCCACCGAACATCGGTTGCCTGATCTTCACCGAGAACCCCAGCCACCGAACGATGGTGTCTGCAGTGTCCAGAGGGCGCACCGCGGTACTGTGCAAGTCGGCAACGATGGCCGAGTTGACCGCACTCGTCGAACGACTCGGTTCGCCCTGCGCGCTGCTCGATGACCGGCTCAGCGAAACCGTGATCAGCGAGGTCCGCCGCCATCGTGACATCGAGACGGTCAGGTTGACCGAGCGGCAACGACAACTGCTGGCCATGCTCGGAGCCGGATTGACCAACCGGCAGATCGCGGCTCGGCTCTTCCTCAGCGAGAAGACGATCCGCAACGCGGTCTCCGGATTGCTTACCCGGCTGGACCTGCGTAACCGTACCCAAGCTGCCGTGGTCGCCCATGCACTCGGCCTCGGAGCCGAGGACTTCCCGCTCATCCGGAGGTCGGTATGACCAATCCCAGCCGCTGATCATACCGGCGGTAGAGCAGGCGCCCGCGCGACCAGCAATCGTCGATGAAGAACAGCGACGCCAGACCTTTCTCACACAGCTCACGCATTGCCGCCGCCTCCGTCATCACGCTCGCGGGGGCGGCTACAACGAAAAGGTAAGGCGCGGGGTCATCCACCGGTTGCCGTCGTGCTCGCCGACGCTGCAGAACCAGCGCCGAGGGGTCCGCAGACCGGCTGCCCGGACGGAAGACAACGGCGTCCTCGCCCGTATCCGAGTCGGTGAAGAGGCGGGCGCTGTAGTCACTCGCTTCGAGATCACACGCGGCATCGCACGGAGCGCATCGGCGCAGGCGAACCAGTTTGCGGCGCACAATCGGCTTCGTGTCGCTGGCACAGGTCAGGCGCGGATCTATCGAACCAGACCACCACGAAGGAATCCCGTCCGCAGCGCTGACAAGCTTCCGCTCGAGACGTCCGACGAGTATCTGGACGACCGAGTCCGTTGCCGCCACCAGCTGCACCCGGAGCACGCGAACACCGCATTGAACCGTCGCCTCGGCCAGCGTCTCGTTCCGGGCTCGGCCGGTGAACCGAATACGCACTCGCTCGACATTTTCCAAATGTGTACAAAGATCCACTGCGGCAGCTTTCGCAGCGACGACGATCCGCATGTCTGTATATCGACACCACTCGATGTCGATAGGGTCTTCTCTGATTCGACGCACTCGCACAACATCACCCTCGAGGTAAGTAGCTTTTCCGGGACATCCACCCCTGCCCCTCTGGTATTACAAATGATTCGATCAACATGACTTCGATGCACAACAGAATGGAATCTTGATGGCAAGAAATGAGTGGATCAAGAAGGCCAACTGCCGATCCGTGCCCCCCGAGATGTTCTTCCCTTCCCTGCAGACAAGAAAGCTCACCATCGCGCGGACACGGGGAGTGTGCCTGCACTGCCCAGTCATCAAGGAGTGCGCGCGATTCGTCCTCGACGAGAAGATAAAATGCGGCATCTACGCGGGCGTCCTGATCGGTTACGGCGCCGATCCGCGACCGGCCGCAATCGAAGCGCTCAGACAGATCGCGGGCACCGACGACAGCGGACCACCGAGCTGACCACCGCCAGGCCCGTGCTCGGGCAGCAGCGCGACGCCGGTCCGACCGCGCATCGGACCGACGCCACCCCACGCTCAACGAGTCAGCAAGTCCCGCTCACTACCCTTGCCCCGGCGACGCACTCGCGGGCGGCTCGTCCGCTCGCGTACTCCCGGAACTGAGCAGTCCTGCCAGCGCCTTCGCGGATGAGCTGCCCAGTCCCACAGCGGGAAGCAGCATGCCCACCCCCTCCGACGCGATCCCACTGCCGGTGCCCAAGATCTCGCCACCGACCGAACTACCCGCTTCGGCCAATTCCGCCGCTGCCGGACCTCCCGACCCGGAATCGGCATACGCCACCGAGGCACCCACCGCGGGAACACCCATTCCGACAGCGAGGGCGACCGCTACCCAACCGACGCGCTTCCTTTTCATGGTCCACTCCTCTGCGATGTACCGGATTTCACGACACACGTTTCCTGGCCGCCTGAGCAGCCCCCGATGCCGCCTTGCGAACATCCGGTGTGATATCCGGATGAACATGCCGAACGCTAACTACAATTCAGCGCCGAAAAAAGGACCGCCTGCCCGGACGGGACACTCGCCGGGCAAGTAGGGACAATTGTCATTTCTTCGGACCCGATCACCGGTGGCCGATCAGATCGACCCAAGAAGCCAGTAATTCAAGCATCGAACCTGCAACAGAACTGCCGCCGGACACCACGGTGCCCCCGCTCTCGACAAGCTGTGACAACAACTTCGAAGCGTCTGATGCCGCCGCACTGCCCGAGCTCACGATCTGCGCACCAAGTGATATGCCGGAGCGGGCCGAACCCGTTCCCGCATCCACGAGTTCCGACGATCCGAATGCGCCGACGTCGGCTGCAGCAAGCGCTGGTCCCGCACCCGACAGCAAAATTCCCCCACCGATCAGAATCGCAACAGAATTCCTCAACATTCGCGCAATAACCATGCGACCACCCTTTCCATGAATAGCCATCCAGGCCGTGTGACCGGATTCGGCGACAATTCGGTGGCGTCTACAGCGCCGAGCGAAAACTATCAATACGTTCGCAGCCGCGAACATATTCATCGGTCACACGGGGACAGTCGCCGGGCCGCTCAGGACGAAAGACCCGGCAGTAGCTGATCGCCGAGGTCGCTCCGGCCGGTGCTCATGTCACTGAGAGCCAGGACGTTCGTGCCGAGCTCCGGCGCGTCCAGCCGACGGTCTCCATCGTGATCCGGCCAGCACGCGGCCTGACCAGCACGCGAAAAGCGCCCTCGGTGGGCGAGTGGCTCGCTCACCGAGGAGGCTTCGATGCGGGTGGGTGCTCAGCCGAGCAGGCGCCAGTCCTCCAGGCCCTGGTAGAGCGGG